>NZ_JBFUGW010000270.1:0-8199 GCF_056402735.1 Rhizobacter sp. P3_C12 | reverse complement strand
TCGGCCAGGTCTGCGTCGCTTGCCGGCCGTTGGCGTCATAGCTCAGCGCACTCGCAAAGCTCGGCCCGTTGGCGATGCTCGTGCGGGTGTTGATCAGCCTACCCAGGCTGTCGTACACCCACTGCCGGCTGAGGTCTGTGTTGGCAGTCGTCGCGCACAGCTTGCCGATGCCCATCGCGCAGCTGTCGTAGGTCCACGTGCTGCGGTACTCCGGCTCGATGCGCAGCGTCATTCGCCCGAGTTCGTCGTACTTCATCGTCGTCGAGCCGCCGCGCTGCTTCTGCAACGGGTTCTGCTGCCACACCACCTGGCCCAGTGCGTCGTGGMGGTACTCGATCACCCCGGCGTCCGGGTCGGTCAGCTTCAGCTTGTTGCCGCGCACGTCGTAGGCGATCTGCACGGTGTTCTGCAGCGCGTCCTTCGTCGCCACCAGGTTGCCGAACGCGTCGTGCTGGTGGACGAGTTGGGCGCCCTGTGCATCGGTGATGCGGATCGGGTGGCCCTCCACATTGCGTTCCTCGCGCCGTGTGTGGCCCTGGTCGTCGGTGGTGGTGGTCACCAGCGCGCCGTAGGCCACGCTGGACACCCGCGCCCGGCTAGCGCCGTGGCTGCCGAAGCTCACGCCCGGCTGGCTGCCGTGGCTGTCGGCGGTGTAGACCCGGACCGGGCGGCCCAGCGCGTCGTACTCGGTGCGCGTGAGCCCTACGTCGCCACCGCCTGCGCTCGTGGATGACCCGCTGTCCAGGAAGTACGRCTGCGTCTGCACCAGCACCTGGCCCAGGTCGCCGTACTCGGTGTCGGTGGCGATCAGGCGGTTCGTGCCACCGGGTTGTGTCGGACCATCGAAGGCTTCGGTGACATGGCGCAGCAGCCGGCCTGCGCGGTCCAGGTACTTGCGAGTGAACGAGCCGTTCTTGACGCCTTCCGTGCCACTCGCGTCGCGTGGCTCCACGTGCGTGAACTCCAGCGCATCTGCCGGGATCTCGGCTGCACTCGGGCTCGGGCAACTGGGGCTGTTGCTCGAGGTGTCGCCGGCCGGGTTCACGCGACCCGCAATGAGGCAGTAGGCTGTGATCACCCGCATGCCGTCGGGACGGGTCTCGCGCGTCGTGCGCCCCAGATCGTCGACCTCCCAGTGCGTGGTCAGCCCGTTCGCATCTGTCTTGCTCAGCACCGTGCCGAAGCGCGGGTCCACTGTCTGCGTCTCGAGCTGCTGAAGCGCATTCCTGCGCTCGCTCGGTAGCGTGCCGGCGGGCACCTTGATGCTCTGCCCGCCGATCGTCACCGTCTGCGCGCCGAAGGTTGTCGTGCTCGTGCGCGGCGTGAAGAGCGCCTCGCCCGTCGCCCCCGCGCAGTTGGCTTGGCGCGTGCCGGTGCGGTTGCCSCGCGCGTCGTAGCTGTACGTCGTCACGACGCACAGCTGCGGGTTGCCGGGCTCGACCGTCTCCGTCTCCACGAGACCGTCGGGACGGTAGGTGTAGCTCGTCGTGCGCGAGTAGTTGAACGGGTCGGCCGGAGGCTGGACCGGCGACTGCGCTACCGCGGAGGCCGCGCAGGCCAGCAGCCACACGGCGACGATGAAGTTCAAGACCGTCCGAGACACGGCAACGCCGCGCCTCACCACGGCAACATGGTGCGATGAATGCAAGGGCTTCTCCCTCAGGGGATCAACGGATCGATGGGCGGGGCGGACCTGCGGGTCCGCATGCACTGCCCGCTTTTGTGAGCGGGTCTGGCTTGGCGCGCATCAGTCGATATCAATCGATGCCGTTGCCGTGGGGGCGAACGTTAACCAGCACTCCACTGCGAGTCAACGGGCTGGGGACATCCGTCCTCATCAACCTGAAGGAGGAGCGCGCGCTGCATTCAGCGGCGCCCGGCCTTCAGACCAGCGGCGGCTGCAGCCCCTCGCTCGCGTACATCCGCTGCACCGCCGGCCGCCCCAGCACGCGCTGCACGTAGGCGCCGAGTGCCGGCAGGCTGCGCGCTGGCCGGTGGAAGTTGCGCGTCCAGCGGCACAGCATCAGCGCATACGGGTCGAGCGCGCTGTACGCATCGCCCAGCAGCCACGGCTTGCCGTGCGATGCCAGCTCGGCCTCCAGGATGTCGATGGCCGCGCCGACACGCGCCTCGGCACAGTCCTTCACCTGCGACACCACCTCGGCATCGCGCACATAGCGGTCCGGGTAGAAGTATGAGATCAGTGCCGGCTGCAGCGTGTTGGTCAGCCACATCAGCCACTTGTAGAAATGCGCCCGCTGCGGCGTGCCGAGCGCCGGCGCCAGGCCGGCCTGCGGGTGCGTGTCGGCCAGGTGCAGGCAGATCGCCGCGCCCTCGTACATCACCAGGTCGCCGTCGACCATCACCGGGATCAGCCCGTTCGGGTTCATCTTCAGGTACTCGGGCGAGCGCAACGCGCCCTTCTCTCTCTCGACGCGCACCAGTTCGAACGGGATGCCGAGCTCTTCGAGCAGCATGTGCGGCGCCATGCTGGCGTTGCCGGGGAAGTAATACAGCTGAATCATGGGCAGGGTGGGGTGTAGGGGTCCGCCATCTTAGAGGGCGGCCCACGCGGCCCTGCCGCCGCTCAGGCCGCGTTCGCGTTGCGATGCGCCTCGGCCGCCGCTTCGTTGTGCCGGAACAGGTCGGCCAGCGTCTTGCCGGGCTCGTCGCGGAACGCGGTGTCAGTGACGATCAGCTCGCGGATGCGGTCGACGCGGAAGCTGCGAAAGCTCTCGCGCGTCTCGCACCAGGCGGCCAGCGTCCACACCGCGCCCCAGTAGAAGCAGCCGAGCGKGCGCACGGTGCGCTCGGTGCTGACCTCCTTCAGGTCGACATACTGCAACTCGACGCGGCGCCGCGATTCGGCGGCCAGCCGCAGCAGCTCCAGGTGCGAGCGCGCCCGCGGATCGAACTCGAAGGTGGGCGCGTACAGCGCCAGGCTCTCGGCGGCCGCGCGCGCCGCGCTGGGCAGCACCGACAGGATCTTCGACAAGGCCGCGTCGGCGCGCGCCGCCAGCGCCGCATCGATGCGCGGCTGCGCGATGCGCACCGCCGCCACCAGCGCCTGTGCCTCCTCGCCGGTGAACATCAGCGGCGGCAGGTCGAAGCCGGCGCGCATGCGGTAGCCGACACCGGCCTCGCCCTCGATCGGCACGCCCTGCAGCTGCAGATCGGCCACGTCGCGGTACACCGTGCGCGCCGACACCTCGAGCCGCTCGGCGATGAACTCGGCCGTGGTCAGGCGCCGCCCGCGAACGAGCTGCACGAGTTGGAACAGGCGGTCGGCACGGCGCATGGTGGACGGATGCTAAGCCAACGCGTGCAGGCCGATGCGGTTGCCTTCGCTGTCGGCGATGTGGGCGAAGCAGCCCATCTCGCCCGGCAGCGTCACCTTGGGCGTGGTGATCGCGCCGCCGGCGGCCTGCACGCGCTCGAGCACCGCATCGAGCGAGGGCTGCGCATTCAGGTAGACGATGGTGCCCTGCCGCGATGGCGGCGCGACGCTGTCGCCGGCGATCAGGCAGCCGCCGACACCCGGCTCGTCGTAGCCGAACACCGCGAGCGTCACGTCGCCCATCGGCTCGCGGCGCAACGTGGTGGCGAACAGCTTCTCGTAGAAGGCCTGGGCGCGGTCGAGGTCGGTGACCGGGATCTCGAACCAGTTGAGGGCGCTGCGGATGGGGTCGGTCATGGCGGTCTCCGGGGGTGGGCGGGTTGCGTGGCTTGGAACGGAGCCGCGATGCTGCGCGGCGGCTGCTGACAACGTGTTGTCAGCAGCCGGCAGAATGCGATTCCATGTTTTCATTGCCGCGCACCGCCACCGCCCCGTTCTGCCCGTCCGAAGTGCGCGGCAGCATCGCGATCCCCGCGCAGGCGCCGCTGTGGCGCAAGCTGCTGCGCGTCGCCGGCCCGGGGCTGCTGGTGTCGGTCGGCTACATGGACCCCGGCAACTGGGCGACCGACATCGAGGCCGGCTCGCGCTACGGCTACGCGCTGCTGTGCGTGGTGCTGCTGTCGAGCCTCGCGGCGATGCTGCTGCAGACGCTCTCGCTGCGCCTCGGCCTGGTCGCCCGCAAGGACCTCGCGCGCGCCTGCCGCGACCACTACCCGAAAGCAACCAGCCGCGTGCTGTGGATCCTGGCCGAGCTCGCGATCATCGCGTGCGACGTGGCCGAGGTGCTGGGCAGTGCGCTCGCGCTGCACCTGCTGTTCGGCGTGTCGCTGGTCACCGGCATCGTGATCACCGCGTTCGACACGCTGGTCGTGCTCGGGCTCAGGGGCCAGGGCTTCCGGCAGGTCGAGGCGATCGTGCTCGGGCTGATCGTCACGATCGGCGCCTGCTACGCGGTCGAGCTCGCGCTGGTCGGGCCCGACTGGCGCGCCGTCGCCCAGGGCTTCGTTCCGCGCCTGTCGGCCGTCGAGAACCCGCAGGCGCTGTACCTCGCGATCGGCATCCTCGGCGCCACCGTGATGCCGCACAACCTGTACCTGCATTCGTCGATCGTGCAGACGCGCCACGTCGCCGGCGACGATGCCAGCCAGCGCGAGGCGATCGGGCTGTCGACGCTGGACACCGTGGTCTCGCTGTCGCTCGCGCTGCTGGTGAACGCGGCCATCCTGACGCTCGCGGCCGCGGCCTTCCACGGCAGCGGGCACACCGAGGTCACCGAGATCCAGGATGCGTACCACCTGCTCGATCCGCTGGTCGGCGGCGTGTTCGCCTCGGTGCTGTTCGGCGTCGCGCTGCTGGCGGCCGGGCAGAGCTCCACCTTCACCGGCACCATCGCCGGGCAGGTGCTGATGGAAGGCTTCCTCGACCTGAAGATCCCGTGCTGGCAGCGCCGCCTGATCACGCGCGGCCTCGCGCTGCTGCCGGCGCTGGGCGGCGTGCTGTGGCTGGGCGACGCGGGTGTCGGCAAGCTGCTGGTGGCGAGCCAGGTGGTGCTGAGCTTCCAGCTGCCGTTCGCGATCTGGCCGCTGATCCGCTTCACCAGCGACCGCGCATTGATGGGATCGTTCGCGAACGGGCCGTGGCTGAAGACCGGTGCGTGGACGCTGTTCGTGCTGATCAGCGCAGCCAACCTGTGGCTCGTGTCGGCGGTGTGGCGTCCCTGAAGAAAAGGGTTGCAGCATCCGGAGCGCTTCGTTATTCTGCGTCGGCCGAGTGACCCCACTCGGTCGCTCGACACCCTCCCTCGCCTGAGCCCACCGGCTCACTGAAGTCCGCGAATTTCCGCTGAGGCACGTCCACCACGTGCCGGCGGTACGGCTGTACGCGATCGCCCGCCTCGAGCGGCCGCGCGCTTCTCATTGCAGTTCGCCGTTGCAGTCCCCCCGTTGTTCCGTTGTCGCAGTCCCCGCAGTCCCCGCAGTTCCGTTGCAGTTCGTCCGCTGTCAGCCGTTCGAGGATGACCCATGAACATTGTCGGTCTGTCGTATGACTTCCATGATGGCGCCGCCTGCGTGGTGCGCGATGGCGTGCTGGTCAGCATGGCCTCCGAGGAGCGCTACACGCTGCACAAGCACGACAGCAGCTACCCGGCGCTGTCGCTGGCGGCGCAGCTGCGCGAGCAGGGCCTGGCGCTCGACGAGGTCGACGAGGTCGTGTTCTACGAGCAGCCCGGCCCGAAGTACTCGCGCGTGCTGACCAACGGCTTCGCGCGCTTTCCGCGCGGGCTGCGCGATTTCGTCTCGGCCAACCGCAGCTGGTTGCGCGACAAGCTCTGGACGCGCGCCGCGCTGAGCTCGCGCTTCGGCGTCCCGCCGTCGCGCATCCACCTCGCGGCGCACCACCATTCGCACGTCGCGCAGGCCTTCTACGCCTCCCCGTTCGACGAGGCCGCGGTGCTGGTGCTCGACGGTATCGGCGAGTGGGATTGCACGACGCTCGCACATGCAAGTCGCGATGCGAGCCAGGGCCTCAAGATCCTCGAACAGTACGAGTACCCGCACTCGATCGGCCTCGTCTATGCCGCCTTCACCGCCTACCTCGGCTTCAAGCCGAATTCCGGCGAGGCGAGCACGATGGCGCTGGCTGCGTTCGGCAAGCCGCGCTTCGCCGAGGCGATGCGGCGCGTGATGCGCAGCGAGCCCGACGGCAGCTACGTGATCGAGGTGTCGCACTTCAATTTCGACGGCGACGCGTCCACGCTGTTCGCCGCGCCGCTGATCGCCGCCTTCGGCCCGCCGCGCGATTTCCGCCAGCCGTATGCCTTCGACTCGCTGGCCGACGGCCCGCAGCAGGTGCCCGACGACGACCAGCGCTGCGCCGACATCGCCGCCAGCCTGCAGCATGTGCTGGCCGAGGTGCTGCTCGGGCTCGCGTCGCGCCTGTCGCGCCAGACCGGCTCGCGCAACCTGTGCTTCGCCGGCGGCGTCGCACTGAACTGCCTGGCCAACACCGAGCTGATCGAGCGCAGCGCGTTCGAGCACTTCTTCGTGCCGCCGGACCCGGGCGATGGCGGCGCGGCCTTCGGCGCGGCGATGCTGCGTGCCGCACAGCATGGCCCGGTGCAGCCGATCCGCCACCCGTACCTCGGCTCGTCGCATGCGCAGCACGATCTCGAGCCGCTGATCGAGGCCGATCCCTCGTTCAGCTTCCTGCTCGGCCACCAGGCGCTGGGCGCGCTGCAGGCCGCCGGCATCGGCAGCACCCGCCATGCCGACGACGACAGCCTGCTCGACGAGGTGAGCCAGGCGCTGGCCGACGGCGCGATCGTCGCGTGGGTACAGGGCCGCTTCGAGGTCGGCCCGCGGGCGCTCGGCAACCGCTCGCTGCTGGTGCACCCCGGCAAGCTCGACACGGTGCGCCGCATGAGCCGCACCGTGAAATCGCACACCCACTTCCGGCCGTATGCGCTGTCGATCGCCGCCGAACAGGCCGAGCAGGTGCTCGACACCCGCTGGGCCGCCGAGCCGGTGATGAAGTGGATGCAGACCATCTGGCCGGTGCGCGAGGCCTACCGCACGCAGCTGCGCGGCGCGATCCACGCCGACGGCACGACGCGCCCGCAGGTCTGCACGCGCGACGACAACCCGCGCTACTGGGCGCTGCTGAACCGCTTCGGCCGGCACAGCGGCGTGGCCGCGCTGCTCAACACCTCGCTGAACGAGCGCTCGCTGCCGATGGTCGGCCACCCGCGCATGGCGCTCGCGATGTTCGCCCGCACCGGCATCGACATGCTGGTGATCGACGACCTGGTGCTGCGCAAGCGCTACTGAGCTCACCTTCACAGGAGAACCCCATGAAGATCGTCTGGATGATCCAAAGCATCTCCGCGTCGCTGCGCGACATGGTGGGCGCGCTCGCGCAGCGGCGCCAGCGCTGGCTGCTGATCCTGCTGCCGGTGCTGCTGGTGATCTCGGTGCTGCTGGCGATCGTGTCGTCGTCCGGCGCGCTGGCACCGTTCCTGTACCCGCTGTTCTGAGTGCCTGAGGCACCGCGATGACCATCCCCCGCGATCCGGCACCCGTGGCACCCGCCAGCGGCCTGCGCCGTGCCGCCGGCACCGTGCTCGAATGCCTGATCGTGCTGGCGGTGGTCGCGCTGCTGCTCGAAGGCATGAGCCGCATCGTGCACCTGAACAAGCGCCCGGCGATCCCTGCCGTCAGCGACCCCGACGGCGCGCTGCGCATGCCGGCCGGCTTCGACGCGACGATCCAGCTCGCCGGCCGCGAGCCGTTCGCGCTGTGCACCGATGCGCAGGGCCTGCGCGTGGCCGACTGCAGCGCGGCCACGCTCGCGGCCGAGACCGACGTGCTGGTGGTCGGCGATTCGCAGGCGCTCGGCTGGGGCTTCGATTTCGGCCAGACCTTCGGCGCGCTGGTCGCGGCAGAACTGCCCGGCCGCCGGGCCGGCGGCGCGCGCCTGATGGCCGCGGCCGCCACCGATGTCGAATCGCTGCAGTCGTGGGCCAGCGATTACCGCCACCACGGCCACCACGGCCAGGTCAGCGGCGACCAGCAGGCCGCCGCGCCGCTGCTCAACATCGTCTCGCTGAACCTCGGCAACGACCTCGACGAGATGTTCTTCTCGCGCAGCAGCGTGACGATCCCGCGCTTTCGCGCCGCGCGCGAATGGCTGGCGGTGCACAGCACCGTGATGGCCGATTTCACGATCGCGAAGAACGCGCTGTTCAATGCCGAATGGCAATCGCCGCCGGGCGCCAACCCGGTGCTGTTCGCGCTCGACGATGC
>NZ_JBFUGW010000269.1:0-8273 GCF_056402735.1 Rhizobacter sp. P3_C12 | reverse complement strand
GGCGTGAGCCGCTGGCCGCGCATCGCCCAGTTGACGATGGCCGCCTGCTCGCGCAGCGCGAGCGGCCGGGCCGGCGCGCGCGGCGGCGCGTCGGGCAACTCGCCGTGCAGCTCGACGCTGCCGGCATGCACCACCAGCGTGCCGGCAGCCATGTCGCCCAGGCGCTTGAAATCGGGCCGCCACAGCATCGCGAGCAGGCCGAAGCCGTACAGCAGCGGCATGAAATCGGCCGCGCGCAGCAGGTTGCGGATGATCGACGCGGCGGGCGTCACCGGCAGCCCGGAATCCATCACGACCCGCAGGCCCAGCATGCGCTTGCCCGGCGTCGCGCCGGCCAGCGCGAGCTCGAACACCACCGGGTAGAACCATTCGAGCAGGAAATACATCATCAGCTGCAGCCCGGCCCCCAGGCCGCCGCCCAGGCCCAGCAGCGCCGACAGCACGAAGAACATCACGACGCGGATGCCGAAATCGGCCGCGAAGGCCAGCACGCGCGGCACCAGGCCGGCCGGCCGGAGCGACAGTGCGATGCCTTCGGGGGTCTCGGCGGTGGTCAGCGTATCCAGTGACACGGAGGCCTTGTCTGTGGGGGTCGCAGATTCTAGGGTCAGGCGCCTCAATGGGAGACAATCCGGACACCATGGCGAACGGCGATCAACTCAAAGCTCTGCTGCGCTCCCACGCGGAGGGTGACGATCGTCACTTCTATTCGGTCGCCATGCAGATGGCCGCGCATGAAGCGAAGCAGGGTCACGGCAAACTGGCAGAAGAGATCCGCGACCTCATCGATGCCACCAAAGCACGTCGAAGCATTGGTACGGCAGACGGCACGATTCCGATCGCTCGACCGAAGGGTGAACTCGCGGCACTGCTCAGCGTCTCCTACCCTTCTCGGCGACTGAGTGACATGGTTTTGGCTGAGCCGTTGCTGCAAAGCCTGCAGCGTGTGCTCAAGGAACAGCGACACCTGTCCAAGCTGCGCAGCCACGGCTTGCATCCTCGGCGGAAGTTGTTGCTCGTTGGCCCGTCCGGGACGGGCAAGACTATGACAGCCTCGGCGCTGGCCGGGGAACTCGGTATCCCCCTGTTCGTGGTCCGCCTGGACGCACTCATCACGAAATTCATGGGTGAAACCGCCGCAAAACTGCGGCAAGTCTTCGACGCTGTGTCATCTACACGAGGCGTCTATTTTTTCGACGAGTTCGACGCGATCGGCAGCCAGCGCGGCATGGCAAATGATGTGGGCGAGATTCGCCGGATCTTGAACAGCTTCCTGCTCATGATCGAGCAAGACGAATCCCACAGCGTCATCGTCGCTGCGACAAACCATCCGGACATCCTGGACGAGGCGCTTTTCAGGCGATTCGATGACGTCGTTGAATACCACGTGCCCTCGACTTCCGAAGTCGAGGTCCTGCTGCACAGGCGCCTAGGCGGGTACATCAAAGCGAAGAAAGCGCTCACCGATCTCGCGAAAGACGCAACCAGCCTCAGTCATGCAGAGATCGCGAGAGCGATCGACGATGCAATCAAAGAAGCTGTGATGCACGATCAGCACACCATACCGGCCGCGGCGCTGCGCAACCTGCTGCAGCAGCGCCAAGCAGTTCGCCGTCGCAGCGCAGGCGCCAAAGAATAAGCGGGGCGGGGCTCTTCATGGCTACCGAGAGCCAACAGCGGCGCCCGCATCTCTTCCCTCACGATACCCGCTCAGTTGAGGGATACACGGCGAAGAAGGCCGTCGTCACCAAGACGGCCGTGCCGCCTCTGCCGCGTGAGCAACAAGCGCAGGATCTGCGCACCCAGTTTGCACAAGTCGAGGCCGCCCAGTCGCAGCGCATCGCTGAACAGCGAGCGGCAGAGGTGCAGATGGCAATCGGGATCCAGATCGAGTTCGAAAGCCGGCATGGCGTCGAGTTCGCTGCTGAACGCCTGGCGCGCGACCGCCAGGGCATCGAACTCATGAACGTCCGTGAGCACGGCGACCAGATCCTGGCCACGGTGTTCGTACCTCCGGGCAAGCTGACCCATTTCGAAAAACTGATCCAAGCCTACGCAGAACACCGAACCGGTGCCAGCGGTCGCTCGCTCGACCACCAGTCGTTGATCGACGCGATTCGCTCCGTGCGCGTCGCCACATTCGA
This sequence comes from Rhizobacter sp. P3_C12, assembly GCF_056402735.1. NCBI lineage: Bacteria > Pseudomonadati > Pseudomonadota > Betaproteobacteria > Burkholderiales > Sphaerotilaceae > Rhizobacter > Rhizobacter sp. P3_C12. The sequence continues at coordinate 6,129 of NZ_JBFUGW010000269.1, read as the reverse complement.
CTCCCTGTGGACGGACAGCGCCGAGGCGCTGCCGGCAAGCGACACCGAGGCAATCTGGTGGGAGGCTTGGCTTCCCGGCGGCGAGAAGCGCCTGCAAGTCATTGCCGACTTCCGCAAGGTCGCCGAACTGGCCGGCCTTCTGGTGCGTGAACGGGTGCTGCATTTCCCGGAACGCTCAGTTGTTCAGCTGCGTGGCAGCAAGGAGCAATTGCTGCAATCGGCGCTGGTGTTGAACACGGTGGCCGAGTTGCGCCGAGCGAAAACCACCGCCGAGTTCTTTGCTGCGCTGCCACTGAACGAGCAAGCGCACTGGAGCGAGAACCTGCAGAAACGAGTTCTGCCGCAACACGAGGGCAGTTCTTACGTCACGTTGCTCGACACCGGTGTCAATCATGGACATCCACTGCTCACGCCGCTTATCGATGACGCAGATCGCCACTGCGTGGAGCCTGACTGGGGCACGGACGATGGCAATGGGCACGGCACCGAACTGGCTGGATTGGCGTTGCTTGGTGACTTGACGCCAGCACTCTCTGACGATGGGTTGCTGCATATTCCTCATCGCCTCGAGTCGGTGAAGATCTTGCAGGGGCCTGGAGACAATGATGGACAGTCTTACGGTGCAATCACGGCAGAAGCCGTTGCACGCGTGGAGATCACCGACCAAGATCGTCGCCGCATCTTCGCGATGGCGGTCTCGTCGACAGATGGGCGCGACAGAGGTCGCCCGTCTTCGTGGTCAGCAGAGGTCGATCGACTCGCCTGCGACTACGAGGGTCAAGGCGAGTCGCCGCGCTTGTTTGTGCTCTGCGCAGGCAATACACAAGATCCAAACGCCTGGGGCGAGTACCCCGCCAGTCTTTCGACGAACATGGTTCACGACCCTGGGCAGGCATGGAATGCACTGACGGTCGGTTCCTATTCGGAACTGACCACGCTCTCCGAGCCCTTCGAACATCAATACACGGCAATCGCGGCCGCAGGCGGGTTGAGTCCGTACACGACGACATCCTCGACGTGGCAAACAGGGTGGCCCTTCAAACCCGACATCGTCATGGAAGGCGGCAATGCGGCCATCGACGCAACTGGCTTCACCAGCCAGATGGACAGCCTATCGTTGCTGACGACAAGTCACGAACCTCATGAGCGTCTGTTCGCACTGAGTTGGGCAACCAGCGCGTCGACTGCGCTCGCAGCGGGCATGGCGGCAAGGATCCAGGCGGCGTACACGACATTCTGGCCGGAGACTGTCCGAGCGCTGATGATTCACTCTGCGCGTTGGACAACGCCCATGCTGGCGACCTACACCCCGAATGGGATCCGCAACCAAACAACGATCAGGCAGTTACTGAGGCATTGCGGATATGGCGTTCCCAGCCTGGAGCGGGCGCTGTTCAGTGCGAGCAATTCGCTCACGATGATCGTGCAGGACCGCCTTCAGCCCTACCAGAAGGTCGGATCAACGGTTCGCACCTGCGACATGCATTTGCATGCGCTTCCCTGGCCAACCGAGCAGCTCCAATCGCTTGGCAGTACGGAGGTGACCTTGCGAATCACCTTGTCGTACTTCATCGAACCGAACCCCGGCGAGCGGGGCGGGATCGACAAGTACGCGTACCAATCGCATGCGCTTCGATTTGCGGTACGCCGTCCGCTGGAGACGGAAGCTGCATTTCGAGGCCGCATCAACGCGCAAGCGACAGCTGAGGAGCAGGGGCTCCCAGCTCAGTCCAGCACCGATGCCGGATGGAGCATCGGAGAGCGCACGCGGGCTCGTGGATCGCTGATCAGCGACAGTTGGAGCGGCACAGCCGCTGAGTTGGCCAATCGAGGGCATTTGGCAGTGTTCCCGGCCATGGGATGGTGGCGCAATCGTCCTGGCCACGGCCGGTTCGAACGCGCCGCCCGCTATGCATTGGTCGTCTCGATCGAAGCGCCCGAAGTCGAACAGGACTTGTATGCGGCTGTCGCCCAGCAGATTGGCGTACCGGTCGCAGTAGAAACCACCGTGTAGCGCGAGAAGGTCACCCGGCCGGGCGGGTTCCGGCGACGGAACCCGGAATCGCTGTCGACTCAGCCAAGGCGGTGCAGAATCTGCATTCCGTTGTCGGAGGTCCCCCGCCCATGAACGCACCCATCCCCGTCCACCTGCTGCCGCAACTCGATCCGCGGCCGGTTCCCGCCGAGATGGTCGAGGCGCTGCGGGCCCGCTTCGGCGAGCGCTGCTCCACCGCGCTGGCAGTGCGCCAGCAGCATGGCCGCGACGAGTCGCCGTTCGACGTGCCGCCGCCCGAGGTGGTGGTGTTCTGCGAGAGCACCGAAGACGTCGCCGAGGTCGTGAAACTGGCCGACCGGCATGCCGTGCCGGTGATCCCGTTCGGCGCCGGCTCGTCGCTCGAAGGTCACCTGCTCGCGGTGCAGGGCGGCGTCAGCATCGACCTGACGCGCATGAACGGCATCGTCTCGGTGCGCCCCGAGGACCTCACCGTCACCGTGCAGGCCGGCGTCACCCGCATGCAGCTGAACACCGAGATCCGCCATGCCGGGCTGTTCTTCCCGATCGATCCCGGCGCCGACGCGACGCTCGGCGGCATGAGCGCCACGCGCGCGAGCGGCACCAACGCCGTGCGCTACGGCACGATGCGCGACAACGTGCTCGCGCTCACCGTCGTCACGCCGCAGGGCGAGGTGATCCACACCGGCACGCGGGCCCGCAAGTCGTCCGCCGGCTACGACCTGACGCGCCTGATGGTGGGCAGCGAAGGCACGCTGGGCGTCATGACCGAGATCACGCTGAAGCTGTACCCGCTGCCCGAGGCGATCTCGGCGGCCACCTGCAGCTTCCCGAGCATCGACGCCGCGGTGCGCACCACCATCCAGCTGATCCAGATGGGCGTGCCGATCGCGCGCTGCGAGCTGCTCGACGCCAACGCGGTGCGCGCGGTGAACCGGCACGACAAGCTCACGCTGCCCGAGGTGCCGCTGCTGTTGATGGAGTTCCACGGCAGCGAGGCGAGCGTGGCCGAGCAGGCCGCCACGGTGCAGGAGATCGCCGGCGAGTTCGGCGGCGAGGGCTTCCAGTGGGCGACCACGCCGGAGGAGCGCACCAAGCTCTGGAGCGCGCGCCACCGCGCCTACTTCGCCGGGCTGCAGATGAAGCCCGGCAGCCGCACCGTGACCACCGACACCTGCGTGCCGATCTCGCGGCTGGCTGAGTGCATCAACGAGAGCGTTGCCGAGGTCGAGGCCTCGGGGTTGATGTACTACATCGTCGGCCACGTCGGCGACGGCAATTTCCACCTCGCCTACCTGATCGACCCCGACAAGCCGGAAGAGCGCGAGACCGCCGAGCGGCTGAACCTGCAGCTGGTGCAGCGCGCGCTGCGGCTCGACGGCACCTGCACCGGCGAACACGGCATCGGGCTGCACAAGATGGGCTTCCTGGTCAGCGAGGCCGGCGCCGGCGCGGTCGACATGATGCGCACCGTCAAGCGCGCGCTCGATCCGAAGAACATCATGAACCCCGGCAAGATCTTCTCGCTCTGAGGCCGGGCCCATCAGCGTCTTCCTGATCCAGCGCTGCGCCGCCTTCGCCGCCACGCTGCTGGCGGCCTCGGCGCTGATCTTCGCGGTGCTCGCGCTGCTGCCGGGCAGCGCGGTCGACGTCCGGCTGGAGACCGGTGCCACGCCCGAAGCCGCCGCGGCGCTCGCACGGCAGCTCGGGCTCGACCAGCCGGCGCTCGTGCGCTACGGCCGCTGGCTGCGTGGCCTGGCGAGCGGCGAGCTCGGCCGCAGCGTCGCGTACGACGCACCGATCGCCGAGCTGCTGGCCGAGCGGCTGCTCGTCACGCTGCCGCTCGCGCTGATCGCGATGGTGCTGACGACGGTGTTCGCCCTCGCACTCGGCGTGTTCGCCGCGTCGCGCCACCGCCGGCTCGGCGATGCCGGCGTGATGGCCTTCAGCCAGCTCGGCATGGCGGTGCCGAGCTTCTGGTTCGCGATCCTGCTGATCCTGGTGTTCGCGGTGAAGCTGCAGTGGTTCCCCGCCGGCGGCTTCGCCGGCTGGGACGAAGGCCCGGCCGCGGCGCTGCGCTCGCTGCTGCTGCCGGCCGTCGCACTCGCCGCGGTGCAGGCCGCGATTCTCGCGCGCGTGACGCGCAGCGCGGTGCTCGAGGTGATGCGCGAGGATTTCGTGCGCAGCGCGCGCGCACAGGGCCTCGGCCGGCGCGCCGTGCTGTGGCGCCATGTGCTGCGCAACGCGCTGGTGCCGGTGCTCACGGTGATGGGGCTGCAGTTCGCGAACCTGCTGACCGGCGCGATCGTCGTCGAGAAGGTGTTCGCGCTGCCGGGGCTCGGGCTGCTGGTGTTCCAGGCGATCGCGAACCGCGACCTGCTGGTGGTGCAGAACGTGGTGATGCTGTTCGCGGCGGCGGTGATCGCGATCAACTTCGCGGTCGACCTGCTGCTGGTCGCGATCGACCCGCGGCTGAAGGCGGGCCACCGATGAAGGCAGCCATGAGACGCCACCCGAGCTTCGTCGCCGGCTGCGTGCTGGTCGGGCTGTGGCTCGCCGCGGTGGGGCTGTCGCTCGTCTGGACGCCGTACCCGCCGACCGAGATCGACATCCCGAACAAGCTGCTGCTGCCGTCCACCGCGCACTGGCTGGGCACCGACAGCCTGGGGCGCGACATCGCGTCGCTGCTGCTCGCCGGGGCGCGCACCTCGCTGCTGGTCGGGGTGGCGGCCGTCGGGCTCGGCGCCGTGCTCGGCACCGCGATCGGCCTGCTCGGCGCGGCCCGGCGCGGCTGGCTCGATGCGCTGCTGATGCGCAGCGCCGATTTCAGCTTCGCGTTCCCGGCGCTGCTGACCGCGCTGATGCTGGCCGCGCTGGCCGGGCCGGGGATCGTCACCGCGGTGGCGGCGATCGCGGTGTTCAACGCAGCGGTGTTCGCACGCATCAGCCGCTCGGCCGCCGGCGCGGTGTGGTCGCGCGATTTCGTGCTGGCCGCGCGCGCCTGCGGGCGCAGCCGCCGGCAGATCACCTTGGACCATGTGCTGCCGAACATCGCGGCGCCGCTGATCGTGCAGGTGACGATCCAGTTCGCGGTCGCGATCCTGGCCGAAGCGGCGCTCAGCTACCTGGGCCTGGGCGTGCGGCCGCCGCAGCCGAGCTGGGGGCGCATGCTGAACGAGGCGCAGGAGATGATGTACCAGGCGCCGCACCTCGCGCTGTACCCGGGCATCGCGATCGCGCTCGCGGTGCTGGGGCTGAACCTGATCGGCGACGGGCTGCGCGACCTGCTGGACCCGCGCCTCGACGGGCAGCGCCGATGACGGGCACGCTGCTGGAGGTGCGCGACCTGCGCGTGAGCCTGCCGTCGGTGCACGGACCGGTGGAGGCCGTGCGCGGCATCGACCTCACGCTGGCGCGCGGCCGCACGCTCGGCCTGATCGGCGAGAGCGGTTGCGGCAAGTCGATGACGGCGCTGGCGCTGATGGGCCTGCTGCCGGATGCGGCACGGGCGACCGGCAGCATCCGCTTCGATGGGCAGGAGCTGGTGGGCCTCGACGATCATGCGATGTGCGCGCTGCGCGGGCGGCGCATCGCGATGGTGTTCCAGGAGCCGATGACGGCGCTCGACCCGCTGCAGCCGCTGTGGCGCACGGTGTCGGAACCCTTGCGCGTGCACCGCGGGCTCGATGCGCGCAGCGCACGCGCCGAGGCGCTGCGCCTGCTCGAGCGCGTGCAGCTGCCGCAGGCGGCGCAGCGGCTCGATGCGCGGCCGCACCAGCTGTCCGGCGGCCAGCGCCAGCGCGTGATGATCGCGACGGCGCTGGCCTGCGGGCCCGAGCTGCTGATCGCCGACGAGCCGACCACCGCGCTCGACGCGACGCTGCAGCGCGAGATCCTGGCGCTGATCGGCACGCTGGTCGCCGACGGCGGCATGGCCTTGCTGCTGATCTCGCACGACCTCGACCTGATGGCGCGCAGCGTCGAGCGCGTGATGGTGATGTACGGCGGGACGGTGGTGGAGGAGGGCCCGGGCGCGCAGGTGCTGGCGGCGCCGGCGCATCCGTACACGCGCGGGCTGGTCGGCGCGCGGCCGCGGCTGGGGGCACCGCGAGGGG
>NZ_JBFUGW010000268.1:0-8383 GCF_056402735.1 Rhizobacter sp. P3_C12 | reverse complement strand
TCTTCTCGTAGGCCTCGAAGATGGTGTCGGCCACCGAGCGGCCCAGCGCCAGCACCGGCACGATCTTCATCTGCGCGATGAATTCGACCTCGTCGACCGCGTTGCGCCGGCGCGCCGGGTCGTCGATCGCGATCACCAGCCGGCCTTCGCGGATCAGCAGCGGCAACACCAGCAGCCGCGCCGCGGCCGCATACGGCAGCTTGCGCAGCGCCTCGGCCTCGACCGGGAAGGCGTTGACGTTGACGACCGGGTAGCCCATCTTGCGCGCGAGCGCCGTCTGCAGGTCCTCGCGCGAGACGGTGCCCATGCGCACCAGCAGCTCGCCCAGCGGCACGCTGCGGTCGTTCTTCTGCTGCGAGAGTGCATCCTGCAGCTGTTCTTCGCTGACCAGGCCGAGCGAGGTCAGCGCCTCGCCGATGCGCACCATCGGCATCTTGGCCTGCTGCTCGATCGCGCTGAGCAACTGGATGGGCGTGACGATCTGGCGCGAGACCAGGATGTCGCCGAGCTTCTGGTTGCGCAGTTGCTGCTGCATGTCGGCGGCCTGGGCCACCTGCTGTGGGGTCACCATCTTCTGCGCCACCAGCAGGTCGCCGATGCGCTCGCCGATCTCGAAGTGCTCGTAGGCCTCGCGCGGCACGAACAGGCGCTGCACGCTGCCCTCGGCATCGATCGGCGGGAACAGGAACAGCCCGTGCGGCGTGTCCACATGGCCGATGGTGTCGCCTTCGAGCAGCGCGCCGGATTTCAGCGTCACCTTGTAGCGGCTGGACGGGCGGTGCTCGAGCATGCCGGCGTGCGGGTCGCGGCTGGCATCGCTGGCGGGCTTCAGCGGCTCGACGACGCGCAGGCTGCGGAACTGCGTGAAGCGCAGCGCCATCGTCGTGCGGGCCGGCGGCACCTGCACATGGGCGACGGTGGACTCCGGCACGAAGAAGATCAGCCGGCCGTTCATCTCGCGGTCGTTCAGCCCGACGATCTGGCAGGCCTGCGGCTGGTTCTGTTCCAGCGCATCGGGGTAGGCGGCGAACGGCGGCGTCGGCCAGCGAAAGCCTTCATGGCGGGCCTTCTCGGCCGGCGCGGGCGCGGGCGCCGGGGCGGGCGCATCCGAGAGGGGCGGCAGTTCGAGCGCCCAGTTCGGCGGAGTCGTCAGATTGGACACGGGTCCATCCTTTGAAGGACGGGCGCGTGCGGACGGGCCGGCGCGCCAGGGCGCGGAACAGTTTTCCGCCCTGGCACTGTATGAGTACAAACTTCCCGTTGAAGGTACGAAATGACTGGGTTTTGCCCGTCAGTCGTAGCCCGGATGCCAATCCGGGGCTTGTCCGACACATCCCCGGATTGGCATCCGGGCTACGACTTCATCTGGTCCGGCAGGAACGTGATGATCTGCGGGAACACGTACAGCAGCACCACCATCAGCACCATCAGCAGGAAGAACGGGAAGGCGGTCTTCGCGATGTAGCCGATCTCGCGCCGCGTCATGCCCTGCAGCACGAACAGGTTGAAGCCCACCGGCGGCGTCACCTGGGCCATCTCGACGACGATCACGATGAAGATGCCGAACCACAGCGGGTCGATGCCGGCCTTCTGCACCGTCGGCATGATCACGCCCATCGTCAGCACCACCATCGAGATGCCGTCGAGGAAGCAGCCGAGGATCACGTAGAACGCGGTCAGCATCAGGATCAGCCCGAACTGGCTGAGACCGAGCGAGGCGATCCATTCGGCCAGGTGGCGCGGCAGGCCGATGTAGCCCATCGCGAGCGTCAGGAACGCGGCACCCGCCAGGATCAGCGCGATCATGCAGTACAGGCGCGTGCCGCCCATCAGCGACTGCCTGAACGTGTTCCAGGTCAGCGAGCCCTGCACCGCCGACAGGATCAGCGAGCCCAGCACGCCCAGGCCCGCGGCCTCGGTGGCGGTCGCGATGCCGGCGTAGATGGAGCCCAGCACCGCGGCGATCAGCAGCACCACCGGGATCAGGCTGCGCGAGGCCTCGAGCTTCTCGCGCAGGCTCATCGGCGCGTCGGCCGGCGGGATCTGTTCGGGGTGGCGCAGCGACCACAGCGCGATGTAGCCGGAGAAGATCAGTGCCAACAGCGCGCCGGGCAGCACGCCGGCGATGAACAGCTGCGAGATCGAGACGTCGGCCGTCACGCCGTAGACGATCATGATGATCGACGGCGGGATCAGCAGGCCGAGCGTGCCCGCGCCGGCCAGCGAGCCGATGGCCATCGCGTCGGGGTAGCCGCGCCGCGCGAGCTCGGGCAGGCTCATCTTGCCGATGGTGGCGCAGGTGGCCGCGCTCGAGCCCGACACCGCTGCGAAGATCGCGCAACCGACCACGTTGGTGTGCAGCAGGCGGCCGGGCAGGCGCTGCATCCACGGTGCGAGGCCGCGGAACATGTCCTGGCTGAGCCGGGTGCGGAACAGGATCTCGCCCATCCAGATGAACAGCGGCAGCGCGGTCAGCGTCCAGCTGGAGGCCGAGCCCCAGATCGTCACGGCCATCGCGTCGCCGGCCGGCCGGGAGCTGAACAGCTGCATGCCGATCCACGCGACGCCCGACAGCGTGAGGCCGATCCACACGCCGCTGCCGAGGATCAGGAACAGCGACGCGATCAGCAGCGTCGTCACCAGCAGGTCATTCATTGCGGCTTGCCTCATCAGACACCGGCACCACGCGCCGGCCGAGGATCTCCAGCACCAGCTCGTCGATGAACGCAACCGCCAGCACCGTGCTGCCGACGGCCATGCTCAGCTGCGGGATCCACAGCGGCATCGCGTCGTTGCCGGTCGAGATGTCGTGGAACACGTACGACTGCCAGACGAGCTTGCAGGCGTAGAACGCTGCCAGCAGCGCCAGCGCGCTGGCGGCGAAGAGCGCCCACAGCTCCAGCCGCCGGCGTGCGGCGCCCTTCAGCGCGTTGAGCAGCAGCGTCACGCGGATGTGCTCGCCCTGCTTCAGCGTGTGGGCGAGTGCGAGGAAGCCGGTGGCGGCCATCAGGTAGCCGGCGTAGCTGTCGACACCCGGCACGTTGAAGTGCAGCTGCCGGCTGACGATGGACAGCAGCACGGCCGCGAGCAGCCCGACCATGAAGACCGCGGCGAGCGCGGCGCTGGCGTCGTACAGCGCGTCCAGCCCGCGGCGCAGCGCCGCGCTCACGGCTTGCGGTAGGCGTCGACGATGGCTTGGCCTTCCGGGCCGGCCTTCTGCAGCCACTCCTGCAGCATCGTGTCGCCGACCTTCTTCATGTCGGCCTTCAGCTGCGCCGACGGCGGCAGGATGGTCATGCCGTTCTTCTTCAGCAGCTCGAGGTACTCGGTGTTCTTGCTCTTCGACAGCGCCCAGCCGCGCGCCTCGGCGTCGGCGCCGGCCTTCAGCAGCGCGGCTTGCGTGGGCTTGTCGAGCGCGTCGAACGCGGCCTTGTTCACCAGCACCGCGTTCTTCGGCAACCAGGCCTGGGTGTCGTAGAAGTATTTGATGTGCTCGTAGGTCTTGGTGTCGTAGCCGGTCGAGCCGGACGACATGTACGACTCGATCACGCCGGTGGCCATGGCCTGCGAGAGTTCAGCCGCCTGCACGGTGACGGGCTGCGCGTTGACGAGTTCGGCGATGCGCGAGGTGGCGGGGCTGTAGGCGCGCCACTTGACGCCCTTGAGGTCGGCCGCCGAGTTGATCGGCTTCTTCACGTAGATGCCCTGCGGCGGCCAGGCCACCGCGTAGAGCAGCATCATTCCCTGCTCGGCGAGCTTCTTGTCGAGCACCGGCTTCTGCGCCTTGTAGAGCTTGGCCGATTCGTCGTAGCTGTCGGCGAGGAAGGGCAGGCCGTCGGTGCCGAAGATCTGCCACTCGTTCTGGTAGTTCACCAGCAGGATCTCGCCGATCTGCGCCTGGCCGCCTTGCACGGCGCGCTTGATCTCGGGCGCCTTGAACAGCGAGGCGTTGGCATGCACGGTGATCTTCAGCTTGCCGGCCGTGGCCTTGTCGACGTCGGCCGCGAACTGGGTCAGGTTCTCGGTGTGGAAGTTGCTGGCCGGGTAGGCGGCGGGCAGGTCCCACTTGGTCTGGGCCCAGGCCGGGGCGGCGAGGGCGGCCGAGAACAGGTAGGCCAGAAGCGGAAGACGCACGCGCATGACAGGTACTCCAGGGAATGATGGCGCCCAGCGTACGGAAGCCGGGGCCCGACGACCATACGGACTTCTACGCTTTAGCAAGGTCTGTTCCATCGGGGTCGGCCGTGGCCGCCATGTCAGTCGATCTGGAAGTACGCCTCGCCATGGGGCCTCTTTCCGTCATCAGGCGTTTGAGGCAGGCGCCGCCGTTTCGTCGCCGTCAGGTTCTGCGATGGCTTCCAGGATGGCAGGCATCTGTCTTTTCAGTGAATCGAGATGATGGGCCAAGTGCTGGAGCATGTTGACGTCGATGTCGATCAGCAGTGTTTCAAGTTCGTCGCGAGTCAACGAGCGATGTGCGACCGCGCCAATCACTGACACGAACCAGTCGCACGCTTCCAGCATGTCGGTCAGATCGGCGTGCATCCGTCCGGTCAAGGCCTTGTCGGGTACGAAAGCCTTGAGTTGGTTGACGAGGGAGCGTGCGGCAAGTTCTTCATTCATGCGTCGATGGACAGGGGTTGTCGCTTGGCGGGCGCCGAAACAGAGTGCTCTGCAAACATGTCGCTGTGCCAGTAGCCCTGAGCGTCATTCAGCCAACTGAACTTCTTTTTCTCGGCGAAGGCACGCAATGGTGCGAGCGGAATCCCGTATCGCCAAAGTAGAGCGAGCAATTCACGCAAAGCTTCCTTGCTGAGAGCTGCGAGTTCGATCTCCAGCATCAGTTCTCGGCCGACACCTTTGACATCGCGTATCGCAGCGATTTCCTTGAAGCCTTGAAAGAGGCGACGCTCATCCCCGCGTGAGTAGAAGCTGCCCAGCTCAACTTTCAGAATCATGGTTCTCCTATCGGCGTCGACCGCCCGGATATATGTTGTGGTACCTGCCACCGGGGTACTCCACATCCCAGTGCGGGCCTCCGTGAGCGTCACCTGTGGACCCGGAGTCAGGGCCTGTGGGGCACCATACGCCGCCGTCCGCAGCTTGCCAGCCGTAGCCGCGTCCGTTGGGATTGCGCACCCAGTTCTCCCCGCCCTTCGGGTCCTTGAAGCCCTCAGCTTCCCCGGGCTTGCCTGGCGCTTTGGGTCCAGCGGGATCGTAAGCATTCTCTGGGGGCTTGACCAACATCGGGCCAACGACCTGCCAGCCAAGCCAAGCACCAACCCCTGCGCCAAGGATTCCACCCACCACGGCGCCGGGTGGGCCGAGGATGGAGCCGACCTCTGCACCGGCGAGAGCACCCGCCAGCGGATTCAGTCCGCTCGGATCGACGTAGCGCAAAGGATCGCCATCCACGTACGTGTAGGTCGATGGACTTCCTCCCAGCAGGCCGATCGGATCGCTCTGCGTGTAGCGCCCTCTGTCGGGACCGTAGTAGCGGAACTGGTTGTAGAACAGCCCGCTCTCCGCATCCGCGTACTGCCCTGGAAAGCGCAGGTTCTGCGTGAAGACGCCCAGCCCCTGCGGATCGACCTCCGGCGCGGTCGCGCCGAACGGCTCGACCAGCCAGCGCCAGCGCAGGCGGTTGTCGCGATCCACCACGATGCGCGGTGCGTTCAGGTGGTCGGTGTGGATGAAGTACACCAGCGGCTCGCCGGCCGGATCCGCCGGGTCCGGTGTGAACATCGCCATCGGTGTGTCGCGCAGCCACACGTATTCGCGCAAGGCCGCGCCGTTCTGGTCGTACTCGCCCAGCAGGTGTCCCTGCGGGTCGTACACGAACAGCGTGGTGCTCGCCGGGCCCGTGCTGCTGACCTTGCGCACGCGCTGCCCCTTGGCGTTGTAGGTGTAGTGCGTCGTCACGCCGGCCTTCGCGATCGTCGCCAGCTGCCCTCGCAGGTTGAACGTGGCCGTGTAGCCCGCGCTGTCGCTCGTCGTGTTGCCGGCGGGGTCGTGGGCAAAACTGCGCGCCGGGTTCGTGATGGCCGTCAGCCGGTTGCTGGTCGCCTCGGTCGTGTACAGGCTCGGGCTGCCGTTCAGGCTCACGCTGCTGCGGTTGCCGTTCGGGTCGTGCGCGATCGCCCAGGTGGCCGCGTTCGTCGTGATGCGCGTGATGCGGCTGTTCTCGTCGTAGCCGAAAGCCTGATCCAGTGCTGGCCGCGGCGTGCCGTCGGGTGCCAGGTGCATGAAGCCGACGATGCGGTTCGCCGCGTCGTAGTGGATGTCGCGGAACACATCGCCGAAGGTGTGGCGCGTCATGCGCCCCGCGAGGTCGAAAAAGCGCTGGTTCGTCAGCGTGCCGTTCGCCATGTGCGCGGTCCAGCGCTTGAGCGAGCCGGCGAACGGCGTCCAGCCGATCTGGGTGAACAAGGGCATGGCCGTGCCGTCGCTGCTGCGGGCCAGCGCCATCGCGGTGATCTCGCCGTCCACCCAGGTCATGGTGAGCCGGCGTCCCGAGGGGTAGGTGATGCTGCTCGGGTTGCCCAGCGTCTCGCCGTAGACCACCACCTGGTCGAGTGGGCCCGGGTTGCCGCCTGGGCCTGCTTCCAGATGCTGGAGGTCGCGGGCGATCATGCCCTGCTCGTCATGGGCGTAGCGGTTCCATCCACCGGGGAAAGCGGTGCTCGTGAGCCGGCCGCCACCGAAGGAGAAATCCGGACCCCGCTGGCTGTACGCCAAGCTGAGCGTCTCGCTCGCGTGCCCGCCCATCGTGTATTCCGCGCTCGTCAAGCGATTGCTGGCGTCGTAGCCGTAGGCGGTCAGCACGCCGCGGCTGTCGGTGCGGGTCTTCAGGTTGCGGGCGGCGTCATACGTCAATCGATCGGTGCCGGAGTCCGGGCTGATCCGCTGTTGCACATCGCCGAAGCCGTTGCGCGGGTACTGCGTGAGCAACCCGCGCGGGTCGGTCACCTGGGTGGGCCGATCGCCGCCGTCATAGCCGATGCCCGTCGTCCCGTTGCGTGGGTCGGTGGTTTCAATGACGCGCCCAAGCGTGTCGTGGCGGAACCGCGTCTCGAGGTTCAGCGTGCCGGCGCCACGGATGATCTTCGTGCGCCGACCCATGGCGTCGTACTCGTAGCGCTCCAGCGGCATCGGCGACACCGGCGGGGGCGGCAAGGTCTGAGCTTGTGCGGCGAGGGCCAGCGCGACGTGCATGAGCGCAACGGCAGTGCGCTTGGCGAAGAGACGCGCCATGAAGGGGCTCCTGAGGGATGTCGATCGATTGGCCCCAACAGCCCGGGCGCGGTGCGCGATGCTAGAAAAAAGCCCGCCGCGCCGGCTCCTCACTTTCTGCAGAATTGCCGGCGCCGCTTCCCTCTGCCCGCAGACGCTCAGTTCTTGCGAATGAACGCCAGCAGGTCCTGGTTCAACCGCTCCTTGTGCGTGTCGGTCAACCCGTGCGGCGCACCCGCGTAGACGATCAGCTGCGCCCCCTTGACCAACTTCGCCGACGCCCGTCCCGAGATGTCGATCGGCACGATCTGGTCGTCGTCGCCGTGGATCACCAGCGTCGGCACGTCGAACTTCTTCAGGTCCTCGGTGAAGTCGGTCTCCGAGAAGGCCTTGATCGAGTCCAGCGTGTTCTTGTGGCCGCCCGTCATGCCCTGCAGCCACCAGTTGTCGATCAGGCCCTGCGAGACCTTGGCGCCGGGCCGATTGAAGCCGTAGAACGGGCCGCTCGCGATGTCCTTGTAGAGCTGCGAGCGGTTCTCGATCTGCGCCTTGCGCAGGCCGTCGAACACCTCGATCGGCACGCCGTTCGGGTTGACCTTGCCCTTGACCATCTGCGGCGGCACGGCCGAGACCAGCACCGCCTTCGCAACCTGGCCGGTGCCATGCCGGCCGATGTAGCGCGCCACCTCGCCGCCACCGGTCGAGAAGCCCACCAGCACCGCCTTCTTGCCCTTCAGGTTCACGGCCTCGATCACCGCGGCCAAGTCGTCGGCGTAGTGGTCCATGTCGTTGCCGTCCCAGGGCTGGCTCGATCGGCCGTGGCCACGCCGGTCATGGGCGATCACGCGGTAGCCCTGGTCGGCCAGGAACAGCATCTGCGATTCCCAGCTGTCCGAATCGAGCGGCCAGCCGTGGCTGAAGATCACCGGCTGGCCGTCGCGCGGGCCCCAGTCCTTGTAGTAGAGCTGCACGCCATCTTTCGTGGTGACGTAGCTGCCCGTCGGCCGGGCGGCGACTGCCGCCGGCCTGGCGGCGGCCGGTGCCTTCTGCGCGGCGTTCGCGGCACCGGTGAGAGCTGCGATGGCCGAGAGGGCGATCAGGGATTTGGTGAATGCATTCATGTGAGGCTCCGGGTGATGATGTAGTACGC
>NZ_JBFUGW010000267.1:0-8483 GCF_056402735.1 Rhizobacter sp. P3_C12 | reverse complement strand
GCGACCCGCAGGGCGACCCGCGCCTGCGCGAGGCCATCGCGCGGCATGTGTCGCACGCGCRGGCGGTGGCCTGCGATGCCGATGCGGTGGTCGTCACCGCCGGTGCGCAACAGGCCTTCGACCTGCTGGCCCGCTGCCTGGTGACGCCCGGCCGCACCGCGATCGCGCTGGAGAACCCGGGCTACCCGCCGCTGGGCGTCGCGTTCGCGCAGGCCGGCGCCCGCCTGCACGACGTGCTGGTGGACGCTCACGGTCTCTGCGTGGACCGCCTGCCGGGCCGCATCGACCTGATCGGCGTGTCACCGTCGCACCAGTCGCCGCTGGGCGTGACGCTGTCAGCGGCGCGCCGGGCCGCGCTGCTCGCGCATGCGCACCGGGCCGACGCGCTGGTGATCGAGGACGACTACGACGGCGAGTTCCGCCTCGGCGGCCGGCCGCTCGACGCGCTGCAGACGCTCGATGGCGGCCGGCGCGTCTTCTACGTCGGCACCTTCTCGAAGAGCATGTTCATGGCATTGCGCGTCGGCTTCGTCGTCGCGCCGCGCTGGGCGGTGCCGGCGCTGGTGGCCACGCGGCTGGCGAGCAACTGGCATGTCCCGGCCGTCAACCAGGCGGTGCTGGCCGACTTCATCGCCGAAGGCCACCTGGCGCGCCACGTGCGCCGGATGCGCGGCGTCTATGCCGGGCGGCAGCAGGCCTTGCTCGAGGCCCTGCGGCGCCATTTCGGCGAGCGGCTGCAGCCGCTGCCCTCGCTGGCCGGCCTGCACCTGTGCGCCGCGCTGCATGGTGAGACGCCGGCCGAGCGCTGGGTGCCGCTCGCGGCGCAGGCCGGTGTGCGATTGGCGACGCTGGCGGCGAGCACGCGGCCGCCGCTGTCGCTCAACGGCCTGCTGTTCGGCTACGGGTTGATCGAGGCCGAGCAGATCGATGCGGCGATGCGCACGCTGGCCACGGCCGTGCGCGGCCTGTGACGCGCGCTACGAGCAGCGCGGCAATTCGACCCGCTGCGTTGCATCGCCCCGCTTCGTCGCGATCACCGGCCGCTCGGCCGCCGTGTGCCACGGCTGCACCGGCCACCACCGCGCGGCCGAGGCCGCCTGCTGCGGCTCCACGCTCTGCCCCGGCTGCGGCGTGAGCACGCTGACGTGCTGGCACGCGGCCGCCGCCAGCACGCGCTCGACCGGCTCGGTCCAGCCGTGGTGGGCCAGTGCGAACAGCCCCCAGTGCACCGGCATCATCAGCTGCCCGCGCACGCGCTGGTGCGCCAGCACCGCCTGCTCGGGCCCGAGGTGCCAGTCGGGCCAGTCGGCGTCGTACTGGCCCGACTCGATCAGCGTCAGGTCGAACGGGCCGAGGCGCGCGCCGATGTCGTTCATCTCGTCGAACAGGCCGGTGTCGCCGGAGTACCAGACGCGGTGCCGCGACCCGACCAGCGCGAAGCCGCTCCACAGCGTGTGGTCGGCCTGCGGGTTGATGCGGCCCGAGGCATGGCGCGCCGGTGTCGCCGTGACCTGCAGCGTGCCGACCGCGGTCGACTGCCACCAGTCCAGCTCGACGATGCGATCGCCCGGCACGCCCCAGCCGCGCAGGTGCCCACCGATCCCGAGCGGCACGATGAAGCGTGCGCCGCGCGCCTGCAGTGCCATCACGGTCGCGCGGTCGAGGTGGTCGTAGTGATCGTGCGAGACGAGCACCGCATCGACCGCCGGCAGCTTGTCGAGCGGGATCGGCGGCGCGAACCAGCGCTTCGGGCCGGCCCAGGTCACCGGCGAGGGCCGCTCGCTCCAGATCGGGTCGAGCAGCACGCGCTGCCCGTCGATCTCGAGCAGCGTCGACGAGTGGCCGAACCAGGTCACGCGCAGGCCGCTGGCCGGTGCGACGGCGAACGCCTCGCCCTGGCTGCGCAGCACCGGCACCGGGCCGGCCGGCGACTGGCCGGGTTCCGAATCGAACGCCCGCCACAGCGCGCTCTTCATGTCGCTCCACATCGGCTGCGGGTTGTTGAATTGGCCGTCGTGCCATTGCGGCGAGGCCTGGACCTGAACCTGCTCCTGCGGGCTGCGGCTCCACTGGCCGAAGCTGGAACAGGCGCTCGACAACACCAGCGCCGCCAGCGCGGCGGCGCACGCGCCACCCCAGGCAACCCGGCGCCAGACCGACTTGCGGCGTTCAGCGCCCATCGACACGCTCCTGGCTCAAGGCATGGATCGCCGGCACCTCGGCCACCTGGCGGACGTCGCCGCCCCGGGCCGCGGCCAGCATCGCGCGGCCGATGCTCTCGGTGGTCAGCAGGCGGTCCGGGAACAGCCGGCGCAGGCCGCTCAGCAGCGGGCCGAGCACCACGTAGAAGCCGTGGATCCAGCCGGTCTTCGAGCGCGCGCCATGCAGCGGCTGGATCGCCCCGGGCCGGAACCCCCACACCGCGCGGAACGGCAGGCGCATCAGCTCGTTCTCGGTGCGGCCCTTCACGCGGGCCCACATCGACGATCCCCGCTCGCTGCTGTCGGTGCCGGCACCGGAGACGTAGATGAAGCACAGCTGCGGGCTCGTGCGCACCAGCGTGCCGGCGATCGCGAGCGTGAGGTCCAGCGTCACGCGGCGGTAGTCGGCCTCGCTCATGCCGAGCGACGAGACACCGAGGCAGAAGAAGCAGGCGTCGATGCCGCGCAGGCTGTCTTCGATCGGTGCCAGGTCGTGCAGGTCGGCGTGCACGAGGTTCGTCAGTTTCGCGTGCGTGACGGCGGGCGGCGTGCGCCCGAGCGTGATCACCTGCTCGACGCCGGCGTCGAGCAGGCATTCGCGCAGCACGCCCTGGCCGACCATGCCGGTCGCGCCGAGGATCAGGACTTTCATTCGTTTCCCTTCAATGCAATGCCATTCCAGAACACGTCGAAACCGGCGGCGACGGGATCGAGCCCGCTGCCGTCGGGTTCGGTCATCACGGCCAAGGTTGCATCGGCCAGGCCGCTGAACATCGCCCCGATGAACTGCACCGGGTAGTCGCGCACCAGCTTCTGCCGCACGCAGGTTTCGGCCTCGCGCAGCAGCTCGACGAAGGGCGCACTGCCGGCGGCGCGGGTCTCGGGCGTGATGCGGTCGGAGACGCGCAACTGCCCCATCACCTTGCACTTCAGCGGGTTCGCGGCGGCCCAGCCCAGGTAGCGGGTCCACACATGGCGGAACTTCTCGCGCGCCGGGGCGGCCTGCGGGTAGTCGCCCATCATCGCGTCGGCCAGCTCCAGCTTCAGCGCCCGGTACAGCGCGTTGACCAGCACGTCCTTGCTGGCGAAGTAGGTGAACAGCGTGCCTTCGGCGACGCCGGCGGCCTTGGAGATCGCCGAGGTGGGCGTCGACCACACGCCGCGCACCGCGAACTCCTCGACGGCGGCGTCGAGGATGGCCTTCTGCTTGTCTTCGCTGCGGGGTCGGGCCATGGCGGCATCACTTAATTGAGCAAGTACTCAATCATATGATTGCACATTCATGCCGGTCAAGCGACTTCTCACCGGCAAAGCGCTGCAGGACACGCGGGGCGCTGGTGCAAAATCCCGCGCGATGGATTACCCCGGCAATCTCTTCGTGGTGGCCGCCCCGAGCGGCGCCGGCAAATCGAGCCTCGTGAAGGCCTTGCTGGAACTCGATTCGCACCTGGTGGTGTCGGTCTCGCACACCACGCGCGCGCCGCGCGGGCAGGAGCAGGACGGGCGCGAGTACTTCTTCATCAGCGAGCCGGCGTTCCGCGCCAAGATCGCGGCCGGCGACTTCTTCGAATGGGCCGAGGTGCACGGCAACCTCTACGGCACCTCGCGCCAGGCGATCGAGGAGCGCATCGCCGGCGGCCACGACGTGGTGCTCGAGATCGACTGGCAGGGCGCGCTGCAGATCAAGCGGCTGTTCCCGAACGCGATCCTGATCTTCATCCTGCCGCCCAGCTGGGAAGAACTCGCGCAGCGCCTGAACCGGCGCGGCGAGGACCACCCGGATGTCATCGAGCAGCGCCTGACGAACGCCCGCGTCGAGGTCGCGCAAGCCCGACATTTCGACTTTGTTATCATCAACGCTCTCTTCGAGTCGGCGCTCTTCGACCTGAAGGCGATCGTTCACTCGCAGCGGCTCAAGTACGCTGCGCTGCAAAGAAGCAAACCTGCTGTCTTTGCCAACCTGAATCTCAACTGAGAACGGAGTTCTTGCCATGGCCCGCATCACTGTCGAAGACTGCCTCGTCAAGATCCCCAACCGCTTCCAGCTCGTGCTGGCCGCCACCTACCGCGCCCGCATGCTGAGCCAGGGCCACGCGCCGAAGATCGAGACCAAGAACAAGCCCGCCGTGACCGCGCTGCGCGAGATCGCCCAAGGCGAGATCGGCATCGAGATGCTGCGCAAGGTGCCGATCTGATCTGCTGATCTCCCGAAGCACGCGGTGCTTCACCCCCAGACGGCCCCTCGCGGGCCGTTCTCGTTTTCCCTTGCTGCGGCCCCACCGCGGCATCTGCGGCGAATCCGCGATAAATTCGGGCCATGAACGCCCGTTCTCCGGCCACTGCCTTGCGTGAACCGCCCGCCCCCTCGGGCCGCGGCGGCAGCACGCCGGTGCCGGCAGCGACGAAAGACGCCGCGGCCGCCTCGTTCGCCGCGCTGACCCACAAGCTCGACTACCTCGACGCCGCCGACATCAAGCGCGTGCGCGAGGCCTACCGCTTCGCCGACGAGGCCCACCTGGGCCAGTTCCGCGCCAGCGGCGAGCCCTACATCACGCACCCGATCGCGGTCGCCGGCCTGTGCGCCGACTGGAAGCTCGACGCGCAGGCCATCATGGCCGCGCTGATGCACGACGCGATGGAGGATTGCGGCGTCACCAAGGTCGAGCTGATCGAGCGCTTCGGCTCGTCCACCGCCGACCTCGTCGACGGCCTGACCAAGCTCGACAAGCTGCAGTTCTCCACGCGCGAGGAATCGCAGGCCGAATCCTTCCGCAAGATGCTGCTCGCGATGGCGCGCGACGTGCGCGTGATCCTGATCAAGCTCGCCGACCGGCTGCACAACATGCGCACGATGGACGCGATGGCGTCGGCCAAGCGCATGCGCATCGCCCGCGAGACGCTCGACATCTACGCGCCGATCGCACACCGGCTCGGCCTGAACCAGACCTACCGCGAGCTGCAGGAGCTGTCGTTCCAGCACACCCGGCCGTGGCGCCATGCGGCGCTGTCGAAGGCGGTGCTGCGCGCGCGCGGCTACCGGCGCGACATCGTCGAGCGCATCCAGCGCGAGGTGGAGAAAGCCTTCACCGACGCGCAGCCGCAGGCCCAGCAGAAGGTGCAGGTGTTCGGCCGCGAGAAGACGCTCTATTCGATCTACAGCAAGATGCGCGAGAAGCACTTCAGCTTCGCGCAGGTCAACGACATCTTCGGCTTCCGCATCGTGGTCGGCACGCTGCCCGAGTGCTACCTCGCGCTCGGCGTGCTGCACCAGCTGTACAAGCCGCTGCCGGGGCGCTTCAAGGATTACATCGCGATCCCGAAGGCGAACGGCTACCAGTCGCTGCACACCACGCTGGTGAGCCCGCTGGGCACGGCGGTGGAGTTCCAGATCCGCACCGAGCCGATGCACGCGGTGGCCGAGAAGGGCATCGCCGCGCACTGGATGTACAAGGCCGGCGGCACCACCCAGCTGCACGACGCGCAGCGCCTGGGCACGCTGTGGCTGCAGTCGCTGATCGACATTCAGGACGAGACGCGCGACGCCAACGAGTTCCTCGAGCACGTCAAGATCGACCTGTTCCCCGATGCGGTCTACGTGTTCACGCCGAAGTCCCGCATCATGGCGCTGCCGCGCGGCGCGACGCCGGTCGACTTCGCGTACGCGATCCACTCCGACGTCGGCGACCACTGCGTCGCGGCCAAGGTCAACGGCGACCCGGTCGCGCTGCGCACCGAGCTGCGCAGCGGCGACGTGGTCGAGGTCGTCACCGCGCCGGGCGCGCGGCCGAACCCGGCCTGGCTGAACTTCGTGCGCACCGGCCGGGCGCGCTCGAAGATCCGCCACTACCTGAAGAACATGGAGCAGGAAGAGTCGCAGCAGCTGGGCGAGAAGCTGCTCGCGCAGGCGCTGCGCGCCGAAGGCCTGAACATGCCGGCCAGCGACCCGGCCGATGCCGCGGCCGGCGCGCTGTGGCAGCAGCTCGCGCGCTGGAGCGGCACGCGCTCGCGCGCCGAGCTGCTGATCGACATCGGCCTCGGCCGCAAGATCGCGACCATCGTCGCGAAGCGGCTGGCCCAGATGATGGGCGAGCGCGGCGAGCGCCCCGATGCGCTGACGCTGACGATGGGCCGCTACGCCGCCGACGACAACGCGCCGTCGCAGGGCCTGGTGGTGATCGACGGCAGCGAGGGCGCCTCGGTGCAGATGGCGCCGTGCTGCCGGCCGATCCCCGGCGACGCGATCGTCGGCTACCTCGGCCGCGGCGAAGGGCTGCTGGTGCACACCGTCGACTGCTCGACCGCGAAGCGATTGTTCGAGCGCGACAGCGAGCGCTGGATGACGGTCGAGTGGGCCGAGGAGCCGGTGCGCGCGTTCGAGACCGGCGTCACGCTGCTGCTGAAGAACGGCAAGGGCGTGCTGGCCCAGGTGGCGGCCGCCGTCAGCGAGGCCGAGGCCGACATCACCCACATCGACATGGACGACGAACCGGCGGCGCAGACGATCGAGCTGCGCCTGCTGCTGAGCGTGCGCGACCGGCTGCACCTGGCCGACGTGATGCGCACCTTGCGCCGTGCCGCGCCGGTGCTGCGCGTCACCCGCGTGAAGCCCTAGCCTCCACTGCCCTTCGGGTACTGCACGTCGATCACCTCGATCCGCTCGAGGCCGCCCGGCGTCATCAACTGCACCTCGTCGCCGACGCGCGCCTTCAGCAGCGCCCGCGCGATCGGCGCGATCCAGCTGATCTCGCCGCGGCTGCTGTCCGACTCGTCGATGCCCTTGATCGTGACGGTGCGCTCCTCGCCGCGCTCGTTCGCATAGGTGACCGTCGCGCCGAAGAACACCTGGTCGTTGCCGTGGTGCAGCGACGGGTCGGCGACCTCGGCGATGTCGAGCCGCTTGGTCAGGAAGCGGATGCGGCGGTCGATCTCGCGCAGCCGCTTCTTGCCGTACAGGTAGTCGCCGTTCTCGGAACGGTCGCCGTTCTTCGCGGCCCACGACACCACCTCGACGACCTTCGGCCGCTCGTCGTCGAGCAGCGTCAGCAGCTCGTGGCGCAGCGCCTGGTATCCGCCAGGCGTCATGTAGTTGCGCGTGCCCTGCGGCAACGCCGGCAGGCCGACTTCGTCGTCCTCGTCGTCGCTGGAATCGGTCTCTTTGGTGAACGCCTTGCTCATGCCGCCGATTTGAACCCAAGTGACCGGCACATGCGATCAGGGTGATTGACTTGCCTAACCGGTTAGGCAGAATAAGACCGCCTCGACACCTTCAGGAACGTCCCATGTACACCCTCTTTGCCACGCCCGGGTCGGTCGGCTGCGCCGCCGTCGATGCCGCATTGCGCCTGTGCGGCGTGCCGTTCGAAACCGTCGAGGCCGCGCCGTGGACCGAGTCGCCCGGCCGCGACCGGCTGAAGCTCGCCAACCCGCTGGTGCAGATCCCGACGCTGCAGGGCGCCGGCGGCCAGCTGCTGACCGAGACGGCGGCGATCCTGATCCACCTCGGCCTCACGCACCCCGAGGCCCGGCTGCTGCCCGCCGACGCGGCCGCGCGCGCCAGCCACCTGCGCGGGCTCGTCTACCTGGCCGCCAACGTCTATCCGGCGATCACGATCATCGATTTCCCCGAGCGCTTCTGCGAGGCCTGCAGCGACGACGAGGCCAGGCGCATCCGCGCGCAGACGCGCCGCCATTTGCACGGGCTGTGGGAGGTGTTCGCCGACAACTTCACCGCGCCGCCGGCCGCCGCCTTCCTGGCGGGCGACGAACCCGGCGCACTCGACCTGATGGCCGCGGCGCTGTCGAAGTGCTTCGGCACGCGCCCTCACCTGGCCTCGGCACGACCCGGCTTCGCCGAGCTGCTGTCGCGCATCGACGCCCACCCGCGCTTCGCCGACACCGAGCAGCGCTACTGGCCGTCATCGACATAAGGACGGCGCTGATGGCCACCGTCTCGGCGGGCGTCGGCGGCGCGCTCGCGCTGGAGTTCGCGAACACCGCCGGCGATCACCTGTCCGATACGCCATCCGAGCGCCTGAGCAGCTGGGCGCGCTTCGCACAGTGGTGCCTCGAGCAGGACCTGGTCGATGCGCGCGGTGCCACGGCGCTGAAGGCATCGACCGACGACCTCGCGCCGGTGGTCGCCGCGCGCGACKCGGTGTTCCGCGTCGGCCTCGCGATCGCAGAGGGCACGAAGCCGCCGGCCGCGGCGCTCACGCTGCTGAACGACCTGGCCGCCGGCGACGGCCCGCGCGTCAGCCACACGCAGGCCGGCCTGCGCTGGCG
>NZ_JBFUGW010000266.1:0-8583 GCF_056402735.1 Rhizobacter sp. P3_C12 | reverse complement strand
GGCCTCAGGCGGCACGCGCCTTCGAGCCGCCGCAGGGCGAGGCCGAGACGGTGCTTGCGGCGATCTGGGCCGAGGTGCTGGGCGTCGAGCGTGTCGGCCGCGAAGACCGCTTCTTCGAACTCGGCGGGCATTCGCTGGCCGCCCTGCGCGTGCAGTCGCGGCTGCGCGAGCGGCTGGGCGTCGCGCTGCCGCTGCGCAGCCTGTTCGAGCACGGCTCGCTTGCCGCGCTGGCCGCTGCCGTGCAAGCAGCGCGACCGGCAGCGGCCGCCGACGACGACGCGGCGCTGGACCGCATGGCCGGCCTGCTGGCCACCCTGGAGACCTGAATGAGTTCACGCGCCCGCGACATCGCCGAGCGATTCACCCGCCTGCCGGCCGAGCGCCGCAGCGCTTTCCTCGCGCTGCTGCGCGAGCAGGGCGTCGATTTCGGCCGGCTGCCGATCGTGCCGTGGTCGCAAGCTGACGAGCCCGATCCGATGTCGCATGCCCAGGCGCGGCAGTGGTTCCTGTGGCGGCTCGACCCTGCGAGCACCGCGTACCACATCGCCGGTGCGTTGAGGCTGAGCGGCCGGCTCGACGTGGGCGCCCTGCGCGCGAGCTTCAGCGCGCTGGTGGCCCGCCACGAATCGCTGCGCACGGTGTTCGACGCGCTGCCCGACGGGCTGGCGCGGCCGCGCGTGCTGCCGGCGGTGGGCATCGAGCTGCCCGAGATCGACACCGACGAAGCCTCGCTCGCCGCCGAGCTGCAGCGCATCAACGCCGTGCCGTTCGACCTGGCGCGCAGGCCGCTGCTGCGCCTCGCGCTGCTGAAGCTCACGCCGCAGGAGCACGTGCTGGCGGTCGTGATGCACCACATCGTGTCCGACGGCGCCTCGCTGCAGGTGATCGTCGGCGAGTTCGTGTCGCTCTACCGATCACGCGTCGAGCAACGTTCGATCGAGTTGCCGCCGCTGCCGATCCGCTACACCGACTACGCCCGCTGGCAGCGCCACGGCCTGGCGGCCGGAGAGCAGGCGCGCCAGCTGGCGTACTGGACGGCGCAACTGGGCGCCGACCACCCGGTGCTGCAGCTGCCGACCGACCGCCCGCGCGCGGCCGATGCGCGGCTGCGTGCCGCGCAGCACACGGTGGACCTGCCGCCGGCGCTGGTGCAAGCGCTGCGCCAGCGCGCCGGCGCGCAGCAGGCCACGCTGTTCACCGCGCTGCTGGCCGCCTGGCAGGCGCTGCTCGCGCGGTGGAGCGGCCGGCACGACGTGCGGGTCGGCGTGCCGATCGCCAACCGGCAGCGCGTCGAGACCGAGGGGCTGGTCGGCTTCTTCGTCAACACGCAGGTGCTGCGCAACGTCGTCGACGCGCGCATGCCCCTGGCGCAGGTGCTGGCGCAGGCGCGCGACGCCGCGCTCGGCGCCCAGGAGCATCCCGACCTGCCGTTCGAGCAGCTCGTCGATGCGCTGCAGCCCGAGCGCAGCCTCGGTACGCACCCGCTGTTCGAGGTGCTCTACAACCACCAGCGCCGCAACCATGCGCTGCTGGCACAACTGCCGGGCCTGCGCGTGCAGGAGCAGCCGCTGGGTGAGCTGGCCGCGCAGTTCGAGCTGACGCTCGACACGCTGGAGCATGCGGATGGCCGCGTGCAGGCGGTGTTCAGTTATGCGGATGAACTGTTCGAGGCGGCGACGATCGCGCGGCTGGCGCGRCAGTACCTCGCGGTGCTGGCGGCGTTGGCGTGGCAGCCGCAGACGGCGCTCGGCGAGGTCGACCTGCTGGATGCGCAGGAGCGTGCGCAGCTGCAGGCCTGGGGCGTCAATGCGCCGCAGCCGCTCGGCAGCGAGTGGGTGCACCAGGCGTTCGAGCGGCATGCGCTGCGCGATCCGGACGCGCCGGCGGTGCTGCACGGCGATGGCGTGCTGAGCTATGGTGAGCTGAACCACCGGGCGAACCGGCTCGCGCAGCGGCTGGTCGTGCTCGGCGTGGGGCCGGAAAGCCGTGTGGCGGTGTCGCTGCCCCGTTCGTTCGAGTTGATCGTCGCGCTGCTCGCGGTGCTGAAGGCGGGTGGGGCGTACGTGCCGCTGGATCCGTCGCACCCGGCAGAGCGGATCGCGTTCATGCGCGAGGACTGCGGCGCGGCGCTGCTGTTGACGGCCGAGTCGGTGCGCGAGCTGGAGGCGCAGGGCGGGGCTGACACGGACCCCCGGGTGCCGCTGCACGCCGGCAGCCTCGCCTACGTGATCTACACCTCCGGTTCGACCGGTCGGCCGAAGGGCGTGGCCGTGGCGCACGGGCCGCTCGCGATGCACTGCCGCGACACGGCGCTGCTGTACGAGATGAGCCCGGCGACGCGCGAACTGCACTTCCTGTCGTTCTCGTTCGACGGCGCGCACGAGCGGCTGCTGACGGTGCTGGGCTGCGGCGCCTCGCTGCTGCTGCGCGACGAGGCGCTGTGGACGCCGGCGCAGACGCTCGCGGCGATGCGCGAGTACGGCGTGACGAACGCCGGCTTCCCGCCGGCCTACCTGCAAGCCCTGGCTCGCGATGGCTCGCAGGAACGGGAGGGAAAGAATCCGTTCGCCCTGAGCCTGTCGAAGGGTGGCCCTGAGCCTGTCGAAGGGCCTGCGCGCATGGCAGCAGGGCTTCGACAAGCTCAGCCCGGCCCTTCGACGGGCTCAGGGCGAACGGAGTTCGGACTTCGACTGCTGTCGTTCGGCGGCGAGGCGATGCCGCGCGCCGGCCTGCAGGCGGTGCGCGAGCACCTGCGGCCGCGGCTCTTGATCAACGGCTACGGCCCGACCGAGGCGGTCGTCACGCCGGTGCTGTGGAAGGCGCGCGGCGATGCGCCCGAGATCGCCACCGCCTACGTGCCGATCGGCCGCCCCTGCGGCGACCGCACCGCACGCGTGCTCGATGCCGGGATGAACCTGCTGCCGCCCGGCGCGGCCGGCGAGCTGTACCTGGGCGGTGCGGGGCTCGCGCGCGGCTACCTGGGGCGTGCGGGGCTGACGGCGGAACGCTTCGTCGCCGACCCGTTCGATGCGCAGGGCGGGCGGCTGTACCGCACCGGCGACCTGGTGCGCTGGATCGTCGATGCGCAGGGCGAGGGCCAGCTCGAGTACCTCGGGCGCATCGACCAGCAGGTGAAGGTGCGAGGCTTTCGGATCGAGCTGGGCGAGGTCGAGGCCCGGCTGATGGCGCTGGCCGGCGTGGCCGAGGCGGTCGCGAGCGTGCAGCAGGGGCCGGGTGGCGCACGGCTGGTGGCGCACGTCACCCCGCGGGCCGGCGTGGTGACGGTGCCGGACGAGCTGCGCGCGCAGCTCGCGGCGCAGCTGCCGGACTACATGGTGCCGGCCGCCATCGCGGTGATGGCCGTGCTGCCGCTGACGCCGAACGGCAAGGTCGACCGGCGCGCCTTGCCGCCGATCGAGGCCCAGGCCGACGGCGACCGCTACGAGGCACCGCAAGGCGAGGTCGAACAGGCGCTGGCGACGCTGTGGTCCGAGCTGCTGGGCGTGCCGCGGGTCGGGCGCCATGACAACTTCTTCGACCTGGGCGGCGATTCGATCCTCAGCCTGCAGATCGTCGCGCGGCTGCGCGTGCTCGGTTGGGTGCTGACGCCGCGCCAGGTGTTCGAGCGGCAGACGCCGGCGCTGCTGGCGCTGCTGGCGCAGGCCGAGGAGGGGCGCGCGGCGCGCCCGGCGAAGGAGCCTGTCGGCGAGGTGCCTCTGCTGCCGATCCAGCATGAGTTCTTCGCGCTGCCGATGAAGAACCGCCACCACTGGAACCAGTCGCTGCTGCTGCACAGCCGCGAGCCGCTGCAGCCCGATGCGCTGGCCCAGGCCCTGGCGGCGCTGGTGCGGCATCACGACAGCCTGCGGCTGCGTTTCACGCAGGATGCGGCGGGTGCGTGGCACCAGGCCTACGCACCGCACGACACGAGCCCGCAGCGCGAACTGCTGTGGGTGCGGCGGGCCGCCGGTGCGCCGGAGATCGAGGCCTTGTGCGACGAAGTGCAGCGCAGCCTCGACATCGTGCGCGGCCCGTTGCTGCGCGGCCTCGCGATCGAGGTGGACGATGGCAGCTGGCGGTTGATGCTCGCGGTGCATCACCTGGTGGTCGATGGCGTGTCGTGGCGCATTCTGCTGGAAGACCTGCAGCGGGCGTATGCGCAGTGTGTTGCGGGTCAGGCCGTTGAACTGCCGCCGAAGACGAGCAGCTACCAGGAATGGAGCAGCGCACTCGTAGCCCGGATGCCAATCCGGGACGCGGCGGTCGAGGGGGATCCCGGATTGGCATCCGGGCTACACGCGCCTGTCGAACTGCCGGTCGCACGCCCCCAAGGCGGCAAGCTCGCCGGTCAGCAGACCACCACCGAGCTGCGCCTCGACACCACCCAGACCGAGGCCTTGCTGAAGCGCGCCCCTGCCGCCTACCGCACCCAGGTCAACGACCTGCTGCTGACCGCCCTGGGCCGTGCGCTGTGCGGCTGGAGCGGCCACGCGCGCATCCGCATCGACCTGGAAGGCCATGGCCGCGAGGACATCGCCGACGAGATCGACCTGTCGCGCACCGTGGGCTGGTTCACCAGCCTGTTCCCGGTGGTGCTGGACCCGCTGGGCGAACCCGGCGCGGCGCTGAAGCGCGTCAAGGAGGCCCTGCGCGCCATGCCGCTGCGCGGCCTGGCATACGGCGTGCTGAAACACAGGGGGCCGCCCGAGATGCAGCAGGCCTTGCGCGCGCTGCCGCCATCGCAGGTGGTCTTCAACTACCTCGGCCAGTTCGACGGCAGCTTCGACGAGGCCGCGCCCTGGAGGCCGGCGCGCGAACGTTCAGGCGCCGCGGTGCACGAATCGGCAGCGCACGCGCACGAGTTCTCGATCGACGGGCAGGTGTACGACGGCCAGCTCGCGCTGAGCGTGCGCTACAGCCCGGCGCGCCACGATGCGGTCGAGGTGCAGCGCTTCATCGATGCGTTCCGCGGCGAGCTGCTCGCGCTGATCGCGCACTGCACCGGCGGTGCGCTCGGCGTCACGCCGTCGGACTTCCCGCTGGCGCGCATCGACCCGTCGACGCTGGACGGGCTGGCGCTGCCGCTGCAGAACCTCGACGACCTGTACCCGCTGTCGCCGATGCAGGCCGGCATGCTGTTCCAGTCGCTGGTCGATGACGGCGGCGCGGCCTACCGCACGCAGCTGCGCGTCGACCTCGACGGGCTCGACGCGGCCCGATTCCGCTCCGCCTGGGCCACGGTGCTGGCACGCCACGAGGTGCTGCGCAGCGGCTTCATCGCGCAGCCGCCACTGCAGTGGGTGGCGCGCCGCGCCGAGCTGCCGTGGTCGGTGCAGGACTGGCGCGGCCGTCCTGGTGCCGAGCTGGACGCTTTCGCGCAGGCCGAACTCGCCGCGCCGCTGGACCTGGCGCGGCCGCCGCTGATGCGCGTCGCGCTGCTGCGTACGCAGGACGATCGCCACCACCTGGTGTGGACCGCGCACCACCTGCTGCTCGACGGCTGGAGCAGCTCGCTGCTGCTCGGCGAGGTGCTGCGTGCCTATGAAGGCGTGCCGCTGCCGGCACCGCTCGGGCGCTTCCGCGACCACATTGCGTGGCTGCAGGCGCGCGACCCGGTGGCCGGCGAGGCGCATTGGCGGGCGCAGCTCGCGCGGCTGGAGTCGCCGACGCAGCTGGCCTCGGCGCTGCGCCGGCCCGCGTTGCCGCAGCCAGGGCAGGGCGGCCTGCGCCGCACGCTGCCCGTGCAGCCGCTCGCCGATGCGGCGCGGCGCGAGCGCGTGACGATCAACACGCTTGTGCAGGCGGCCTGGGCGCTGGTGCTGGCGCGCTGCACCGGGCAACACACCGTCTGCTTCGGCAGCACCGTGGCGGGCCGGCCGGCCGAGCTGCCAGGCGCGCAGCAGATGCTGGGGCTGTTCATCAACACGCTGCCGGTGGTGGCGACGCTGCAGCCGGCGCAGGCGCTCGGCGCGTGGTGGCGCGAGCTGCAGGCGCAGGGGCTGGCGGCGCGCGAGCATGAGCACACGCCGCTGGTCGAGATCCAGCGCTGGGCCGGGCAGGGCGGGCAGGCGCTGTTCGACAGCCTGCTGGTGTTCGAGAACTACCCGATCGACGCGGCGCTGCGCGACGCGGCACCGGGCGGGCTGCGCGTCGGCACGGCGAGCACGCGCGACGACACGCACTATGCGTTGACGCTGGCGCTGCACCAGGGCGAGCAACTGGCCTTCGACTGGCGCTTCGCGCGTGACGTGTTCGACGAGGCGACGGTGGCGCAGCTGGCCGCGCAGGTGGAGCAGGTGCTGGCGGCGTTCGTGCAACAGCCGGATGCCCGCGTCGGCGCGCTGGCGCTGCTGGCCGATGCCGAACGCGAGCGGCTGTTGCGGCAGGGCGAAGGCGCATCGCCGGCGATGGCGGATGAGCYGGTGCACCGCACGATCGAGCGGCTGGCCAGGGCGCAGCCGGATGCGGTGGCGCTGGTCTTCGGCGAGGTGGAACTGAGCCGCGGCGAGCTGAATGCGCAGGCCAACCGCCTCGCGCATCGGCTGATCGCGCAGGGCGTACGGCCGGAATCCCGGGTGGGGATCGCGCTCGAGCGTTCGGTCGGGATGATCGTCGCGGTGCTCGCGGTGCTGAAGGCCGGCGCGGCATATGTGCCGCTGGACCCGGCCTATCCCGCCGAGCGCCGCCAGGCGATGGTGGAGGACAGCGGCATCGCGGTGGTGCTGCGTGAACCCGACATCGCAGCGCTGGCGGGTGAGCCGGCGAGTGATCCGCAGGTGCCGCTGCACGCCGACCAGCTCGCGTACGTGATCTACACCTCCGGCTCGACCGGCACGCCGAAGGGTGTGGGCGTGTCGCATCGCGCGCTGGCGCGGCATGCCGATGCGACGGTGGCGTTCTTCGGCCTCGCGCCCGAGGATCGCGTGCTGCAGTTCGCGACGCTGAATTTCGACGCCTTCGTCGAGCAGCTGTTCGCGCCACTGGCCATCGGCGCGGCGGTGGTGCTGCGCGGGCCCGAGGTGTGGGACAGCGCGACCCTCCGGCGCGAGGTGGTGGCGCGGCGCATCAGCGTGGCGGACCTGACGACGGCGTACTGGCAGCTGCTGGCGCAGGATTTTGCGAGGGATGCCCATCCCCCCGTTCGCCCTGAGCCCGTCGAAGGGCCTGCGCGCATCGAACCGGGGCTTCGACAAGCTCTGCCCGAACGGGAAGGGAGCGGGTTCGGCGCTTTGCGCCAGGTGCACGTCGGTGGCGAAGCGATGTCGCCCGAGGGCCTGAAGGCCTGGCGCGACGCCGGCCTCGCGCGCATCCGATTGCTGAACGCCTACGGCCCGACCGAGGCCACCGTGACGGCTTCGGCGCTGGATTGCACGCCTTTCGTCACCGGCGCCGCGCCGTGGCCCGCCTCGGTGCCGATCGGCACGGCCTTGCCCGGCCGCATGCTGCGCATCGTCGATGCCGACCTGCATCCGGTGCCGACAGGCGTGGCCGGCGAGCTGTGCATCGGCGGCGCGCTGCTGGCGCGCGGCTACCTCGGCCGGCCGGGCCTGACCGCCGAGCGATTCATTGCCGATCCGTTCGATGCGCAAGGCGGCCGCCTGTACCGCACCGGTGACCTGGTGCGCTGGAACGATGTCGGCCAGATTGAGTACCTCGGCCGCGTCGACCACCAGGTGAAGCTGCGCGGTTTCCGCATCGAACTCGGCGAGATCGAGGCGGCACTGCGGGCGCAGCCGGAGCTGCGCGAGGCGGTCGTGCTCGCACGCGCTTCCGCAGCCGGGCCGCGCCTGGTCGCCTATGTGGCGCTGCAACCCGGCGCATCCGTCGAAGCGACCGCACTGCGCGAGCGCCTGGCCACGCTGCTGCCCGAGCACATGCTTCCGTCGGCATTCGTGCAGTTGCCCGCGCTGCCGCTGACCCCTGGCGGCAAGCTCGACCGCCGCGCGCTGCCCGAGCCCGAATTCACTGCCGACGCCGGACACGAACCGCCCCAGGGCGACACCGAGCAATCGCTCGCGGCGATCTGGTGCGAGGTGCTCGGCGTGCCGCGCGTCGGCCGCCGCGATCACTTCTTCGAGCTCGGCGGGCATTCGCTGCTCGCGGTGCGGCTGGTGGCCGAGCTGCGGCAACGGCTCGGGCTGGAGCTCGGCCTGCGCGCCGTGTTCGACCACCCGACGCTGGCCGGCCTCGCTGCGGCGCTGCCGAAACCGACCGCCACCCACACCGCGGACCGGCTGGGCGCCCTGCTTGACGAACTGGAAGATTCACTGGAATGACGATCGAACTTGCTGCCCTGTCACATCGCTTCGTGCAATTGCCAGCAGGAAAACGCGCGGCGTTCATCGAACGGCTGCGTGCCGAAGGGCTGGATTTCGGCGCGCTGCCGCTGATCGCCCGCGAGCCCGGCATGCCGGCGCCGCTCGCGCCGGCGCAGCGCGCGCTGTGGCTGGCGTGGCAGCGCGCACCGCAGTCGCCGGCCTACAACCTGGCCGGTCGACTGCGCATTCGAGGCGGGTGCAGTGGCGATGACGTGCAGGCCGCCGTGCGACGGTTGGTGCAGCGGCACGAGGTGCTGCGCACGCG
>NZ_JBFUGW010000265.1:0-8594 GCF_056402735.1 Rhizobacter sp. P3_C12 | reverse complement strand
ACCCGGCGCTGCTCGCCGACGAGGTCTTCGTGCCCGCACGCGCCGGCAGCCTGCAGACCGAGATGCTGGCCGGTGCCCGCCGCCATGGGGCGGTCGCGACGCGCATCCCGGGTGAGCTCGACGCGCTGCTGCGCGAGCTGGCAGCCGGCCACCCGGTCGTCGTGTTGCAGAACCTGGGGCTGTCGTTCGTGCCGCTGTGGCACTACGCGGTCGTCGTCGGGCACGACCTGCCGCGCGGCGAGCTGCTGCTGCGCTCCGGCCGCAGCGAGCGCGAGCGGCTGCCGCTCTCGACCTTCGAGCACACCTGGGGCCGCTCCGGTTTCTGGGGCTTCGTCGCGTTGCCGCCGGGCGAGTGGCCGGCCACCGCGCACGCAGAAGCTGCCATCGAGGCAGCCGTCGGTTTCGAGCGCAGCGCGGCGCCGGCCGCTGCGGCCCGCGTGTACGCGTCGGCACTGCAACGCTGGCCGGGCAGGCTGAGCCTGCAGATCGGCTGGGGCAACAGCCTGCGCGCGAGCGGCGAGCCCGAGCAGGCCGCCGAGGTGTTCCGCGCCGCGGCCGAACAGCACCGCAGTGCGGCCGCCTTCATCAATTTGTCTGACACGCTGCTCGCGCTCGGCCGCCGCGACGAGGCGCAGCAGGCGGCGCGGGCCGCGCTCGCGCTGCACGACCGCTGGCAGGTGCAGGCTCGGCAGGCGCTGGATGAAGCCTCGCAGGAACCTTTGCAAAAGCCGTTGAAAACCGCACGCTGACCACGCATTCCAGGGGGCGCAGTTTCACTCAGATGGGGGGTCGTCCCGAGGGTGTCGCGACGCCCTTTGACTTTACATTGCTTCACTGGAAAGACACGGAGGATCACAGGCCGCACTTGGGCGGGCTCGACTCCCTTGTCGACGGCGTCGCGCGATGAGCCCAAATCCCTGGTTGCAACGGTTCACTCCCCGCCCCGCGGCGCGAGCCCGGCTGTTCTGCTTTCACCATGCCGGTGTGGGCGCCGCGGTGTATCGCCCGTGGCTGGCCGGACTGCCGGCCGAGCTGGAGCTGGTGGCGGTGCAACTGCCCGGCCGCGCGAACCGGCTCGACGAACCGCCGATGGACCGCATGCCAGCCCTGATCGACGCGCTGCTGCCGGCGCTGCGCCCCGAGCTCGACGACAAGCCGTTCGCGTTCTTCGGCCACAGCATGGGCGCCGTGCTGGCGGCCGAGGTGGCGCGTGCGCTGCAGGCGGCCGGCGCACCGGTGCCGGCGCAGCTGATCGTCTCGGGCCGCCGCCCGCCGCACTGGCCGGCCGCCGATGCGCCGCTGCACCGCCTGCCCGACGCTGCCTTCGTCGCCGAGATCCAGCGCCGCTACGGCGGCATTCCGGCCGAGGTGCTGCAGCATGCCGACGTGATGGCGCTGCTGCTGCCCAGCCTGCGCGCCGACATCGCCGCGCTCGAGACGCACCAGCCGCCGGCCGGCCGCGCGCCGCTCGAGTGCGCGCTGTCGGTGTTCGGCGGCAGCGACGACCCGCTGACGCCGCGCGCGCACCTCGACGGCTGGCGCGGCGAGACGCGCGGCCCGTTCCGCGTGCGCGTGTTCCCCGGCGATCACTTCTACCTGACCGGCCGGCGCGACGCGCTGCTGGCCGACCTGTCGGTGACGCTGGCGCCGTTGCTGGCGACCGCGCCGGCGAAGTCCCCCAGCTTCGCCTGACGAGAGGCTTCCATGAGCAGCACCGACAACGACACGCCAGCCCACGCTGCCGCCGCCGTTGTCGCTGCTGTTGTCGCTGATGTCGCGGTCGTCGGCATGGGCTGCCGCTTCCCCGGCGGTGTCAGCGATCCGCAGAGCTTCTGGCAGTTGCTGAGCGAAGGCCGCGATGCGATCGCCGAGATCCCCGCGAGCCGCATCGACCTCGGCCACTACCACGACCCGCGGCCTGCGACACCGGGCCGCATCATGACGCGCTGGGGCGGCTTCCTCGACGGCATCGAAGACTTCGACGCCGAGTTCTTCGGCATCTCGCCGCGCGAGGCCGAGCGGCTCGATCCGCAGCAGCGCCTGCTGCTCGAGACCGCATGGGAGGCGCTCGAAGACGCGGGCCAGGACCTGTCGCGCATCGATGCCGACCGGGCCGGCGTCTACGTCGGCCAGTGGCTCGGCGATTTCGAGGCGCGGCTGTTCAGCGATCCCGAGGCGGTCGATTTCTACATGACCACCGGCAGCGGGCGCTACGCATCGTCGGGCCGGTTGTCGTATGCGCTCGGCCTGCGCGGCCCGAGCCTGACGCTGGACACCGCCTGCTCGTCGTCGCTGGCCGCCATCCACCTCGCGGCGCGCGCGGTGCGGCATGGCGAATGCACGCTCGCGATCGCCGGCGGCGTCAACATCATCCTGCAGCCGCACATCAGCATCGCGTACTCGCAAAGCCGCATGATGGCGCCCGACGGCCGCTGCAAGTTCGGCGATGCGCGCGGCGACGGCTACGTGCGCAGCGAAGGCGCCGGCCTGGTCGTGCTGAAGACGCTCGCGCAGGCACGGGCCGATGGCGACCGCATCTACGCGCTGATCCGCGGCAGCGCGGTCAACAACGACGGCCGCAGCAGCGGTTCGATGGGCACGCCCAGCCGCAGCGGGCAGGAGGCCTTGCTGCGCAGCGCGTACCGCGACGCCGGACGTTCGGCCGCCGAGGTCGGCTATGTCGAGGCGCACGGCACCGGCACGCGGGCGGGCGATCCGGTCGAGCTGGGCGCGTTGTCCGATGTGCTCGGCGAGGGCCGCGCGGCGGGCGTGCGTGCCGCGGTCGGTTCGGTGAAGACCAACTTCGGCCACACCGAGGGTGCGGCCGGCGTGGCCGGTTTCATCAAGGCGGCGCTCGCGCTGCAGCACCGGCAGATCCCGGTGAGCCTGCATTGCCATGAGCCGAACCCGGCGATCCCGTGGGCGCAGATGCCGGTGGAAGTGGCGCGCGACGCACGACCGTGGCCCGCACAGGCGCCGCTGGCCGGCATCAGCGCGTTCGGCATCGCCGGCACCAATGCGCACGTCGTGCTGGAAGGGGCGCCGCAGGCCGAGACGGCGAGCGCCGACGGCACCGTGCCGTTGCTCGTGCTGTCGGCGCGCAGCGATGCCGCCTTGCGCGCGCTGGCGCTTCGCTACGCCGCGCTGCTGACCGCCGGCGCGCCGCTGGCCGACGTCTGCTGGAACGCCGCAACGCGCCGCACCGCGCTGGCGCAACGCGCGGCCTTCGTCGCCGACGACGCGCTGGCGATGGCGGCGGCACTGAAGCGGTATGCCGATGGCGAGGCGGCGGCGGCCGAGGGTGTCGCGCCGTCCGAGCGCCCGAAGATCGCGTTCATCTGCCCCGGCCAGGGCGCGCAATGGGCCGGCATGGCGCGCGAGCTGATGGCGCGCGAACCCGTGTTCCGCGCGGCGCTCGACGCCTGCGACGAAGCGGCCCGGCCGTTCGCCGACTGGTCGATCGTCGAGCAGCTCGCCGCCGAGCCCGGCAGCCCTGCGTACCGCCTCGACCAGATCGACGTGATCCAGCCGGTGCTGGTCGCGCTCGCG
This sequence comes from Rhizobacter sp. P3_C12, assembly GCF_056402735.1. NCBI lineage: Bacteria > Pseudomonadati > Pseudomonadota > Betaproteobacteria > Burkholderiales > Sphaerotilaceae > Rhizobacter > Rhizobacter sp. P3_C12. The sequence goes on along the minus strand of NZ_JBFUGW010000265.1, from coordinate 5,045 downwards.
TGGGCCTATGCCGCGCTGTGGCGCGCGCACGGCATCGAGCCCGACGCGGTGGTCGGCCACAGCATGGGCGAGGTCGCGGCCGCCGCGGTGGCCGGCGCGCTCAGCCTGCCGCAGGCGATGCGCATCATCTGCCGCCGCAGCGCGCTGATGCGCCGCACCAGCGGGCAGGGCGCGATGGCGCTGGTCGAACTGGGCATGGCCGAGGCGCAGGCCCGCATCGCCGGCCACGAGGAGCAGGTCGCGGTGGCCGTCAGCAACAGCCCGCGCTCCAGCGTGATCTCCGGCGACCCGGCCGTCGTGCAGGCGCTGATGGCCCAGCTGGAATCCGAAGGCGTGTTCTGCCGCCTGGTCAAGGTCGACGTGGCCTCGCACAGCCCGCAGATGGCGCCGCTCGCGGCCGAACTCGCCGCCGAGCTGCACGACCTGCAACCCCAGGCCACGCGCGCCGCGCTGTACTCGACGGTGCTGGCGCGCCGCGCCGAAGGCGCCGAGCTGACGGGCCGCTACTGGGCCGACAACCTGCGCCAGCCGGTGCGCTTCGGCGCGACGGTGCAGCAGCTGCTGGCCGACGGCATCACGGTGTTCGTCGAGCTCGGGCCGCACCCGGTGCTGCTGCCGTCGGTGCAGCAGACGGCGCAGGCCGGCGGGCACGAGGTCACGACGATCGCCTGCGCACGCCGCGACGAACCCGAGCTGCCGGCCCTGCGTGCCGCGCTCGGTGCGCTGCACTGTGCCGGCGGCGTGCTCGACTGGTCACGCATGCTGCCGCGCGGCCGCACGCTGACACTGCCGACCTACCCGTGGCAGCGCGAACGCCACTGGATCGCCGCGGCCGACATCGCCCCGGCCGGCGTGCAGGGTCATGGCCCGGTGGTCGACAGCCGCCATCCGGTGCTCGGTGCCGGCATCGCGCTGGCCGGCATGCCGGCGGGCGCGCTGTGGAATGTCTCGATCGACCCGGGCCGCGTGCCGGCCTGGTTCGCGCATGCGCTGCATGGCAGCGCGGTGCTGCCGGCGTCGGCGTGGCTGGAGCTGTCGCTGGCTGCCGTGCAGGCGCTCGCGCCGGGCGCCGGTGTGCAAGGCCTGCGCTTCGATCGCGCGCTGCACCTGCAGCCCGATGCCGCAAGCGCGCTGCAGGTGCAGGCCGTGGCCGGCGCGGACGACGTGCTGGGCTTGAGCTTCCAGACCCGCGGCGACGGCGCGTGGACGCTGCACGCACAGGCCCACGTCGCGCCGATGACTGCGGTCGCGCACGACACCACCGCGCCGGCGCGCCTGCGCACGCAACCCGCAGTCAGCGCCGCGGATTTCTACGCACGCCTCGATGCCGCTGGCGCGAAATTCGGCCCCACGCTTCACGGCATCGCGCAGGCCTGGTTCGTGCCCGCCGAAGCGCTGGCCCAGCTGGCGCCGATGGCCGACGAGCGCTTCGCCATCCCGCCCGCCGCGCTCGACGCCTGCTTCCAGCTGATGGTGACGCTGGCCCCGCCCGGCGCGCTGTGGCTGCCGACGCGGCTCGATGGCGCGCGTTGGCTGCGCCCGCTGACCGGACCCGGCTGGATCCATGCCCGCGCGACCGCGCCGCAAGGCGATGGCGAGCCGGTGCGCGTCGATGCGCTGCTGTTCGACGAGCAAGGCCCGGTGCTGCAGCTCGACGGCCTGGTGCTCGAGCGCCTGGGCGCCACGGCCCGTGCCGATGCGGCCGATGCGTTCTACGCGTTGGCTGATGCCGAGGCAACGCTGACACCGAAACCGCAGGCCCGCGAATGGGCCGTGATCGGCGACCGCGGCGGCCTCGGGCAGGCGCTGCAGCAGCGCGGCGCGACCGTCCATCGGCTCGCCGATGCGGCGGCGCTGGCTGGCCTCGCGCCGTCGGTCCGCCTCGATGTCGTCGACCTGCGGCCGCTCGATCTGCAGTCAGTCGGCGACGTGCCCGCGCTGCACGCCCTCGTGCAGGACGCGCAGGCCGTGATCCGCCTGCATGCCGGCATCGACGTGCGGCTGTGGCTCGTGACGGCTGGCTCGCTGGCGCAGGCGCCGTTGTCGGGCCTGGCCGCGACGCTGGCCGCGGAGCACGGCGACCGCTTCGGCGGGCTGGTCGAACTCGATGGCGGGCTCGAGGCCGTGATCGACGCGGTGCAGGCCGATGCCGGTTCGTGCACGCTGCGCGGCGGCCGCTGGACGCGCCCGGTGCTGCGCCGCGTTGCGCCGCAGCCGGCGCTGGCGTTGCCGTGGCGCCCCGATGCGAGCTGCCTGCTGACAGGCGGGCTCGGCGGTGTCGGCCGCCATGTCGCCGGCTGGCTGGTCGCGCAGGGCGTGCGCCACCTGGTGGTGCTGGGCCGCACGCCGCTGCCGCCGCGCGAGCAGTGGGCTGCCACATCGTCGCAAGCGACGCCGGCGGTGCAGGCGGTGCGCGAGCTGGAAGCCGCCGGCGCCCACATCGACTACGTGCCGGTCGACGTCGCCGACGAGACCGCTCTGGCGGGTTTCCTCGCGCGCCACCGAGCCGAGGGCCGCCCTCCCATCCGCAGCGTGATCCACGCGGCCGGCATCACCGACGACACGCTGCTGCACGAGCTCGGTGCCGCATCGCTTGCCGCGGTGCTGGCGCCGAAGCTGCAGGGCGCGTGGAACCTGCACCGCGCGCTGCCCGAACTCGATCGCCTGGTGTTCTTCTCGTCGATGGCGGCCGTGATGCCGCAGGCCGGCCAGGCGAGCTATGCCGCCGCCAACGCCTTCCTCGATGCGCTGGCGCGCCAGCGCCGCGCGCAGGGCCAGCATGCGCAGAGCATCGGCTGGGGCGTGTGGGCGCAGACCGGCGTGATGCGCGGCGAGGCCGGCCGGCGCCAGCTCGACGAGCTGCAGCGCCAGGGCATCGGCGGCTTCGCGCCGTCGCAGGCGCTGGCCTTGCTCGGCGACGCGCTGCGCCAGGACGTGCCGCACCTGCTGGTGATGCCGGTCGATTGGCGCGCGATGCGCAAGAGCCTGGGCGCACGCGAGGTGGCGTTGCTGAACGAGCTGCTCGCCGATGCGGCGGCACCGGTGGCCGATGCGCCCCTTGTCGAGAGCAGCGACCCGGCCGAGCGCCGCCGCGCGCTCGACCGCGCGGTGCGCGACGTCGTCGGCCGCGTGCTGAAGCTGACGCCGGCGAAGATCGATGCCCGCAAGCCGCTCGGCACGATGGGCCTGACCTCGCTGATGGCGCTGGAGCTGCGCAACCGGCTGGAGCCGCTGCACGGCAAGCCGCTGTCGGCGACGCTGGCGTGGAACTACCCGACGGTCGATGCGCTGGTGGCGTTCCTGGCGGGTGAGCAGGAGCCGGCAGCGGCTGCACCTGCGGCACCCGCGGCCGTGGCGCCGGTGCTGGCCGGCGTTGCCGAACTGTCCGACGAAGACGCGGCACGCCTGCTGCGCAAGAGGCGCTGAGCATGACCGAGCACACCGACCCCGTAGCCCGGATGCCAATCCGGGATTCGTCATCCGAAGCCGCACCCGGATTGGCATCCGGGCTACAACAGCTCTCCGCCGTCAAGCTCGCGCTGATGGCCCAGCAGATGCGCGCGCAGAGCGAGGCGCTGATGCGCGCCGACCCGATCGCGATCGTCGGCATGGGCTGCCGCTTCCCCGGTGGCGCCGACAGCCCCGAGGCGTTCTGGCAGGTGCTCGTCGACGGCGTCGATGCGGTGCGCGAGGTGCCCGCCGACCGCTGGGACGCCGACGCCCTCTACGACCCCGATGCCTCCGCGCCCGGCAAGTCCGCCACCAAGTGGGGCGGCTTCATCGACCGCATCGACGGCTTCGACGCCGCGTACTTCGGGATCCTGCCGCGCGAGGCCGAGCGCATGGACCCGCAGCAGCGGCTGTTCCTCGAGGTCGCGATGGAGTCGCTCGACGACGCCGGCCTGACGCGCGAGCGCCTGCGCGGCAGCCGCACCGGCGTCTTCATCGCGAGCTACCACAACGACTACCAGCTGCTCGAATACCGCGACCCCGAGGCGATCGACGCGCGCACGCTGACCGGCACCGTGCACAGCGTGCTGGCGAACCGCCTGTCGTTCCTGCTCGACCTGCGCGGCCCGAGCATCTCGGTCGACACCGCCTGCTCGTCGTCGCTGGTCGCGATCCACCTGGCCTGCCAGAGCCTGCGCCACGGCGAGAGCGACATCGCGCTGGCCGGCGGCGTCTCGCTGATGGTGACGCCCGACCTGATGATCTCGCTCAGCAAGGTCGGCTTCATGGCGCCGGACGGCCGCTGCAAGACCTTCGACCAGAGCGCCGACGGGTTCGGCCGCGGCGAGGGCTGCGGCGTGATCGTGATGAAGCGCCTCGCCGATGCCATCGCCGACGGCGACCGCGTGCTCGCCGTGGTGCGCGGCTCGGCCGTCAACCAGGACGGTCATTCGACGCTGCTCGCCGCACCGAACGGGTTGGCGCAGCAGGCGCTGATCCGCGAGGCGCTCGCGTCGGCGCAGCTCGCGCCGGGCCGCATCGGCTTCATCGAGGCGCACGGCACCGGCACGCCGCTCGGCGACCCGATCGAGGTCGAGGCGCTGGCCGCCACCGTCGGCCGCGCCGACGCCGGCGGAGGCACCTGCTGGCTCGGCGYCGCGAAAGCCAACCTCGGCCACATGGAGGCCGCCGCCGGTGTCGGCGGCGTCATCAAGACCGTGCTCGCGATGCGGCACGAGTTGATCCCGCGCCAGCTGCATTTCAGTCAGCTCAACAAGCACCTGTCGCTGGACGGCACGCGGCTGCGCGTGGCCGCGCAACCGGTGCCGTGGCCGGCGGGCCCGCAGACGCGCTGCGCCGGCACCAGCTCGTTCGGCGTCGGCGGCACCAATGCGCACGTGATCCTCGAAGAGGCGCCGCGCCTGCCGGCCGACGAACCGTCCGCCGACGGCGAACCGCGGCTGCTGCACCTGTCGGCGCAGAGCGAGCCGGCGCTGCGCGCGCTGGCGCAGGCCTGGAGCGAGTTCCTGCCCGGCAGCGCCGCAAGCCTGGCCGACCTGTGCCACAGCGCCGGCGCACGCCGCTCGGCGCTCGAC
>NZ_JBFUGW010000264.1:0-8625 GCF_056402735.1 Rhizobacter sp. P3_C12 | reverse complement strand
GGGAACACGCGGCGCATCACGCGCACGTCGCGCAGCATCGGCTCCAGCTCGGTGGTCACGAAGTCGTCGCGGTCCTCGTCTGTCGGCTGGTACACCGCCTGGTTGCGACGCTTGTGCTCGGCGAAATAGCCGACGGCCGCCAGGAAGATCTTGGTGTATCCGGTGCGAGCGGACTTGCGCCAGGTGACGTGGTTGATCTCGTCGTGGCCGATGCAGTCGGCAATGGCGATCTGGTACGGGTAGGCTTCCCACCGCCCCTGCTCGTAGCTGCTCTCCTCGCTGAGGTAGAAGTGCTCGGCCATCCATTGCGACAGGCGCATCGGCGGCGGCGCTTCGAGCGGACGCAGACCGCGGCGCAGCGCCGCGTTGATCTCGTCGCGCTGCTCGGTGCCGAGGTCCGCCAGCGACATGGGCGGCTCGACGTACACGGACTCGACTGCGTCGAGCATAGGCGTCAGTTCGGTCAATTTCCATCCTCCTCTTCATCGGGTTCGTCTTCGGCATCCGCGAGGCTGAGCGCCGCCGCCCGGTTGCGCGCCTTGCTGACTTCCTCCTCGAAGATGCGCAACGCCTCGGTGGGCAGCTCGACGCGACGGCGCACGCGCGGCACCAGGCCCTGAAGCAGGCTGCCCACATCGCCAGCCATCTTGGCGAGCACCAGTTCCAGCACCGCGACCGGTGCCAGCTCGCGGCGGTTCACCGCGTTGTCCATTGCGACGCGGTCGGCCTGCTCACGGGCGAGGCGGGCGCGCTCGCGCGCCAGTTCGCCGTCGGCCCCGCGGCCCGCCGCCTGTTCTCGCAGGTGTTTTGTGTACGCGCGCAGCCAGGCCGAGGCGGGCTGGCCCGCCTTCAGAATCCCGCGAGCGAGCAGCTCGCTGATCGCCTGCTGGCTGACGCCGACCAGGTCGCCGAATTGCTCCTGCGTCAGCGGGTGAGAGAGGGGCTGTTGCATCGCTTCCATGGGTACAACCCCCTTAAGCAACGCCCGCAACTACGGTGCGAACGGGGTTCGAATTACCCTTGACCGACCTCTCCCGGGAGGACCCGATGAGGGGGGTGGGGGGTGGGGTCGAGGCCTTGGCCGACCGGGGTGCGAACGTCATGCGCCCTGCCCTCCCGCCGCGAGCCCGAGCTTCGCGAGCTGCTTCTGCATACGCTGCTCGTAGTGCGACTTGAACCGGCTGTCGATCACGCGCTGTGCCGTGCCCACGAAGTCGAAGCGCTTGCCATACCGCGTGCCGTTGACGAACAACAGCACGGGCTTGACCGCACTGCCCGCGCTGAAGCGGTACCGCGCCCACACGCCACGCCGCAGGTGCTGCATCTTGTCGCCGTGCTTCCACGAGCCGCGGCCCTGCCTCGACTCACCGCCGTGCGCGACGAAGTACTCGACCTTGCTGCGCTTGGCCTTCGAGCGCTTCGAGCTGGTGGCGTTCGCATCGGAGYCCGCGAGGTTGAAGGCCTGCAGCTGGCTCAGGATCTGCACGATCTGGCCGCGGCCCATGTTGCCGTAGGCGTCGAGCTTGGCGGCTGCGCCCGGCACCGCGCGCTCGTTCTTGCGCATCAGCCCGGCCTGCACGAGGATCTCCTCGAAGCGCTTCAGCGGCCGGTTGCCGCCTTCGATCTGCGGGATCAGGTAGTGCGCCCGCGACGTGCCGTCCTTCAGCCACACCATCGCCTGCAACTTGGTCCGCGTGGCGAAGGTGGTGCGCAGCGCCCGCAGCGTGAACGCGGTCGGGTTGTCGAACCGGTCGCGGATCTCGGCGACCTGCGCGTCGCGCACCTCGCGCGTGGTGTCGTTGATGGCCTGCGCCATCACGTTCGGGTGCTCCTGCTGCAGTTCGCCGAACGCCTTCGCGATCTGCGCCGCATCGAAGCGGATGTTCATCGTCAGCATGTCGTTCCTCCCTCGGTCAGTCGAGCCCGCCGCCGCGCTGCGCCTTGATGCTCTTCATCGGAGCCGGCCCTTCCCAATCGGTGAAGCGCTGGAACGCGCCGTCGAAGGTGAAGTTCAGCGTGTCGGTCGGACCGTTCTTGTGCTTGACCACGTGCAGCTCGGCGTGGAACTTGTTGGCCTCGGTCGGGTTGCGACGGTGCTCGCGGTGCAGCAGCCCGATCAGGTCGGCCGCGCCCTCGATGTCGCCGCTGTCGCGCAGGTCGCTCATCTGCGGGGGACCGCTGCGCTTGTCGGCCTCGCGGTTCATCTGCGACAGCAGGATGATCCAGACGCCGAATTCCTTGGCCGCCCGCTTCAGGCCGTTGGCGATCTTGCCCAGCTCCTGGTTCCGGTTGTCGCCGTCGCCCTCCATCAACTGCAGGTAGTCGATGATCACGAGGTCCAGCTTCTTGTGCCTGCGCTTGACCTGCTGGATCTTGCGGCGCACGTCCATGATGGAGAGCGCCGCCTGGTCGTCCATCGCAATGTGCAGCTTCCCGAGCGCATCGATGCCCTCGCTGACGCCCTCCCACATGCTCTCCGGCGCCTTGCGCGGATTGCGCAGATCCGCGAGGTTCACGCGGCCTGCCGCGGCGACCTGGCGGGCCGTCAGCGAGTTCAGGCTGTCTTCCTGCGTGAGCATCAGCACGTGGTGCTTGCGGCCGACGTGGCGGCTCAGCGTCAGGCATATGGCCGTCTTCCCCATGCTCGGCCTGGCGCCGATCACCCACAGTTCGCCGGGCCGCCCGCCGCCGGCGGTGCAGTGGTCGAGATCCTTCAGCCCGGTCTGGATGGTCGTCTCCGCGCCGTCGTAGCGCTTCTGCAGGTCGTCGAGGTAGCTCACGACCAGCTCGCTGATGTCACGCGGTTCGTTGCGGTCGGCCACAGCGTTCAGCGCCATCAGCTTGGTGATCATCTGGTCGATGAGCTGGTCGACCGGCTGCGGCTTGCCCTTCGCATCGTGCGCACCGCGCATGATTTCGTCGGCCATCGTCGAGCCCAGGCGCATCACCTCGCGTTCACGCCAGCGCTCGACGAGCAGCTCGGCGTGGCGCAGCGCCGCCCGGCCGCTCGTCACGCAGGACAGCAGCTGGTTCAGGTACACCATGCTGTGGTGACCCTTGTCGTGGACGGTCACGAGGTCGGCCAGCTTGCCGGCCCTGAGCAGCTCGCTGATGGTCTCGTAGATCGCCCGGTGGTCGGTCTGGTAGAAGTGCTCGGGCTTCAGGACCGTGCCGACCGTCTCGAAGGCTTGGTTGTCGAACAGCAGCGCGCCCAGCACCGCGTGCTCGGCTTCCTCGCTGTGGGGGGCGCTCAGTGCATCGGGTCGGCGGCTCATTCGGCGGTTCCTTGGTCGTGTTGCAGCATGGCCTGCGCCTGCAGGCCCTGGGTCGTGAGGTGGGCAGCCTCTCCGGGCTTCAGGTACCAGAGGCGGTACCAGTTGTCGCGGACGCTGTTGAAGAAGGTCTGGCGCCAGTCGCGCTGACGCTTGCCCTGGGCGGTGCGGCGGGCCTTGAACTCCCGCCAGTGAAGCAGCAGGATGTCGCGGTCGATGCCGACCAGGTCGCAGTAGCCGAACACCGGGTGGTCCTCGGGGATGGGCTTCTCCCCGGCAGCCTTGCAGACGGCGAGGAAGGTGGCGAGGCTCACCAGCGGCTTGTGCCTCGATGCCTTGGTGTCGCCCCCATCGTCCTGCCGAGGGTCTTCAGCCCCTTCAGGGGGTTGGGGGTATAGCTCTTGTATTGGTTCTATTACGGTTAGGGGGCACGTGGTGCCGGTCTGACCGGCAGGTGGTGCCGGTTGGGGTGCATGCGGTGCCGGTTGACCTGCAGCAGGTGCCGGGTCGAACAGGTCATCGCAGGAGCTTTGACCGGCACCTGATGCCGCTTGACCTGCATGCGCTGCCGGTCGGGCGGCATGTGGTGCCGGTGTGACCCGGATCGATGGGTCTGAAGAGGCCGTTCGGGCGCCTGCGAAGGGGGCATGTGGTGCCGCCTTGTTTCGAGGCGCGTTGAGCGAACTGGCGCCGCGGGCGATCAGCGCCGGGTCGGTGCCGGTGGGCGCGCCCGGACGGACGCCGTCCAGGGTCAGCGTGTAGACGTTGGAGCGCATCTCGCCCATGCCGACGCGCAGCAGTCCCGCCTCCTCCAGCCAGCGGATGGCGTTGCGCACCGTGCGTTCGCACAGGCAGGTGCGCATCGCGATCGTCTCGACCTTGGGCCAGCAGAAGCCCTGGTCGTTCGCCTGGTCGGCCAAGCTGATCAGCACCGCCTTCTGGGGCGGCGGCATCTTGAGCGGCCAGCAGATGGCCATTGCGAGCGTGCTCATTGGGCAACACCCTTCCCTTGCAGCCGCGTGGGCCGCAATGCATCTTGTCGTTGAGTCATGTCAGAGGTCGGTCAGGCGCGCAGGCGGGCTCGCCGGCATTCGCGTTGGGTGTGGTCGGTGCGGCAGTCGTCGTCGCAGTAGGCTTCGCCCGGGGCGCAACGTTCTTCGCAGTTGCGGCAGATGCCCAGCGGCAGGTAGGTGAGGCGCGCTGTGCGCTCATGGTGCTTCGCGAGGGCCGCGAAGATGAACTCGGATTCGCGGACCGTCGCGAGGTCGTCAGCGCTCAGGCGCTCCAGCGTGTCGCGCGCCAGCACATCGACTGCGAGGCTCGGCGTGGATGTGATCTGCGCGTGCATCAGCGACCCTCCCGCATCGATTGCGGCTTGGCCGCTTCGTTGCGCACGCGCAGCGCGATGAGCACGGCCTGCACGGCCGACATCAACTCGGCGGCTTCGCCCTCGACGCGGCGCAGCTCGTTGTCGGTCACCGCACCGTCGGCGGTCACCTCGCTGATCTGGCCGATCACCTCGGCGAACTCACGCGCCATGCGGGTCACGCCCTTGAAGGTGTCGTCGTCGATGCCGTCGGCGCAGGCCGGCAGCGGCAGCACCATGCAGTGGCTGGCGAGCGCGAAGGCATTCAGGATGCCCCGGTCCTTCGTCAGCAGCGTGAGCTTGAGGGCGTCGGCCAGGCCGATCTTGGCGGTCGGGTAGTTGGGATCGACCTCATGGCTGAGCGTCGAAGCGCTCTTGCCGAGCAGCGGTGCGAGCGCGGTCGCGCCGCCGGGGTAGTCGTGTACGAGGTTGAAGGCTGCAGTCTGGACGTTCATGGCATGGGTCCGTGGGGGTTGCTATGGAAGCGCCCTGCCCCGATCCCGATACTGCGCACCAGTGAGCGCAGGTGGGACAAGGAACCCGATCGCGCTGTGGCGCAGCGACGATCGGAGGCAGAGGCATGGAGGGAGAAATGCGTTGGGGCAGCGTGTTCGCGCAGGTGAGCGTCGAGTTCGTCGACATCCCCTCGCCTATCGGGCCGCTGGGGGCGCTGGAGGTGACGCTTCGGGCGCCAGGAGCACCGGCCCCTGCCACGTTGTGCCTCGGCGTGCCGGCGGCGCGGCGACTGTGGGAAGCGCTGGACGACGCGCTGCGGTTGCGCTCGACGACAGTTGAGGCGCAAGGCAAGGGATGCGCGTGATGGAGGCCGCGCTCATGCAGCGCTCCGTGGCAAGGCGCTATTCGGTGTCCCATGCTCCGTCACAAGAGCCGCAAGCCGTAGGGCGTCATCGGCCGCCTCGGGCACGTCTCCTCGTTGCCAACGAGACAATCGTGGCTGCGGAATTCCCGTGCGACGGGAGATCTCTGTTTGGGTCATGCCCCTGTCCCGAAGGCACTTGATCAAGCCGGTGGTGTCACTCATGGCACCACTTTATGCGTTATCGCATTATTTGTCTATGCCCCAACGCATTATGCGACGATGCACAGTGTCGGAATGAAGCCTTTTGAGCTAATCGCTGCCCTCATGCACCGTGAAGGCCTAGGTCCGCTTCCCCTCGCGAAGAAGATCGGAAAGGCCAAGCTGCAGCCGCAGATCCACCGGTTCTCCCGCGGTGAGGTGGCGAACCCGGATCGCACCACTGCCGTGCCAATCGCCGAGTACTTTCATATCCCGGTCGAGGCGATCTACGACGAGCGCGTCGCGACCGAAGTGGCACGTGAACTGGGGATCACCACCGTCGCGCCAACATCCCCAACGACACCGCGAAAAAAAGTGTCAGTAGCTCACCCCATGAGCCAGTCAAGTGTCAAGCTTGGCGCCAAACAACTGGACTGGGGGGCATTGATGGAGGGAGAGCTGCCGGCCGTCTTCGAGGTGGCCGTGCCGGACGATGCGATGGCGCCACGAGTTAGAGCAGGCCAGATCGTCAAGTTCGATACACGCGAGACACCGCGCCCTGGAGACGGGATCCTGGTCGTCGACAACAACGGCGAATGGTTTTTTCGCCTATTCCGGCAGGGACGCCGCGGCGCATGGGAAGCTGCTGCGGAGAACGCCGCGTATGAAACCTTGCAGGCCGACAGAGACGGCCTGAAAGTAGTGGCGGTCCTCGTTGGCGTTCAGGCTCGCTGGGGATGATGCGAGCCATAGAGGCCACCCCCTAGAATCGATATTTATGCGATAACGCATTGACAATGCGTTATTCGCAATCGCATAATTCTTCATCGAACACCGATGGAGTCAATGCGATGAATGCATCCCACAGCAGCTACCGCTGCACCTACCACCCCGCCGATCGCGCTGGTTTCGCGAGCATCAGCGAAACGGGTGTTCTTCCTTTCGTCCAGTTGCGCGCTTCTGACGCCGAGGAAGCTCAACGCCTTGCGCACCTCATCACCGGGTGCGCAGTCAGCGACGTGCTGCGTCTTGAGCAAACCTCGACGAGGTGCGCATGAGCGCCGTCGTTCACAAGTTGCCGACGGTGGCAGCATCGGAAGTGGTGTCGATCAAGCTCATCGCCCAATCGGGCACCTGGCCGCAGATTGACATCGGCGAGCGAGAACCCGGCAACCCGATCCGCTTCCAGATCTCCGCCCCGCACCAAGACTACTTGCTCTTGTCGCATGGGCAGCTCTCGGCGCTGGTTTCTGCAGCCAGTGCGTGGCTCGACCTGTTCGCGCAGCACACGCCGGAGGCAAGCGAAGCATGAGCCGCCGCTACCTCGCCCGCTACACGCTCAGCGACGGCACGCGCGGCGCGCTGCAGGTCGTCGCATCGCACAGCTTCGATGTCATCGACATGCTGGTGCGCAGCTTCTCCACCCTTCGCAGCTGCAGCGCGAGGTGCCTGTGATCGCCGCCGCCCTGCCCCTACCCACGCCGGCCGACTGGGACGCCACGAGCTACCGCGCCTGCGAGCTGTGCGACCACCGCATGTACGACGGCACCGACCTGGTCTGCTGTTGCCCGGCCGCGGTCGCGTCCGATCGCTGGCGCCCCGTCACCGTCATGCGAGCGTCGCTCGGCGGCTGCGGCCCTGATGCCCGATTCATGCGCATCAACTTCGACAGCCTGCACGCCTGACGGCGCGCCGCCGCCCTTCCCCACCCTTTCTCCCGCCCGCCTGCGCCATCGCAGGCGGCGAGCTTCAACACGCCTGCACAGGACGTCAAATGACCTGGATCACCACCTCCACCGGCGATGAGGTATCGCTGCAGCAGCCACGGCTTGCCAGCATCACCCTCGCGACCATCGCGCACCACCTTGCGCAGATCAACCGCTTCACCGGYGCMACCTGYCGGCCGTACAGCGTCGCCGAGCACTCGCTGCTGGTCTGCGAAATCGCCGAGCGTGAGTTCAATCTGCCGTCGCACGGTCTGCTCGCCGCGCTGATGCACGAYGCACAYGAGGCCTTCACCAACGACCTCAGCACTCCGGTGAAGACTGAGATCGGCGCGCCGTGGGCAGCCTTCGAGCACCGCTTCGAGCGCGTGATCCGAAGTGCCTTTGCCATCCACGTCGCCTCGACCGCGCACGCCGCCGCGATYAAACGCGCCGACCTGATCGCCTTGGCAACCGAGCGCGCCCAGCTRCTGCCCGGCGGCGGCACGCCTTGGGAAGTCCTGCAGGGCGTGCCCACGGCGCCTTGGGTSGACCTGATGTCCCGCAAGCGCTGCACGGCCCGCTGGAGCGATTGGCGCAACGCCTTCAGCGAGCGCGCCGACTTCCTCGATTTCCAACGCCAAGAGCAAGCCCACCAGCTCGGCCGCTGAACACCCACGGAGCACCTATGGAACACATCACTGCCATCCCGCTGAATCACCTCCACGAGAGCCCGTTCAATCCACGGCGCACCTTCGTCGGCATCGACGACCTGGCCGCCAACATCGTGGCCGAGGGTCGCATCCACGAGCCGCTGCTTGCCCGGCCGACCGTCATCATGGGCATCGATGGCTTCGAGATCGTCTTTGGGCACCGCCGCTTCCGCGCGGCAGCGGCGGCCGGCCTGCTGACGGTACCCTGCATGGTCCGCACGATGACCGATGCCGAGGCACGCAGTGCGCAGGTTGCAGAGAACCTGCAGCGCGCCGACGTGCACCCGATCGAGGAGGCCGAAGGCTTCCAGGCCATGATCGATGGCGACAACCTGACAGCCGACGACCTGGCGGCGAAGTTCGGGAAGAGCCGCAGCTATGTGTACGGCCGGCTGAAGCTGCTGGAAGCCTGCCCCGCCGTCCGCAAAGCCTGCCTGGCTGGGGAGGTCGGCAGCGAGGTCGCGCTGCTCATCGCGCGGCTGCGCACGCCGGCTTTCCAGGAGAAGGCGCTCAACTACATCAGCAAGGAATATCACGCGAAGCTGGACGATGG
>NZ_JBFUGW010000263.1:0-8692 GCF_056402735.1 Rhizobacter sp. P3_C12 | reverse complement strand
GTAGGTGTACGTCGTCAGCACACCGCGGCTGTCGATGCGCGTGAGCAGGTTGCCGACTTCGTCGAATGTGTGGCTGGCCTGGCCGGTGTCGGGGCTGATCAGCTGCGTCGCATTGCCGAAGCCGTCACGCGGGTACTGCGTGACGAGGCTCCTCGGGTCGGTGACCTTCGTGGTCCGGTCCCCGCCGTCGTGCTCGAAGCTCGTCTTGCCGTTCTTCGGATCGGTGTGGTCCTTCACCCGGTACAGCGGGTCGTAGCTGAGCTTGGTCTCCAGGTTCAGCGTGCCGGCGCCGCGGGTGATCTTGGTGCGATTGCCCTGGGCGTCGTATTCATAGGTCGTCACCGGCGTCGGGGAGACGGGCGGTGGTGGCAGGCCTTGTGCGCTGACCGCGGCAGCAATCAACAGGGAGACCGTGCCGATCAGCGGCTTCTTCGTGATCTTCATGCTCACTCCTCCCCACCCGTGGTGCGTTGCGCGCGGTTCAACGCATCCATCACGCGGTTCAGGCTGACCTTCAGCCTGCCGTTCGGGTCCTTCTTTGTCTGCCCGACCCGTTGGCCATTGCGGTCGAGTTCGTAGTCGATGCGGTTGCCCTGATCGTCGTACACCGCCTTGAGCCGACGGGCATCGTCGTAGTCCTGGCCGACCCAGCTGCCGTTGGACAGCGTGGCCTTCTTCAGCTGGCCGAGGGCGTCGTACTCATAGGTCGTCGTGAGGCCATCGACCGCCGTGGTCAGCAGGCGCTGGCGCAAGTCGTAGGTGTTCACGGTCACGATGCCGTTGCCGTCGATGCTTTGCAGCACCTGCCCGGCGCGGTTGTACTGCGTGAACGTCGTCACCTCGCCCGCGCTGCTCGTGAAGCTCTGCAGGTCGCCCTTCGTGTGATCGGCGTTCGTGTCAGCAAAGTACGTGGAGCTCGTGCTCACGGTGACACCACTGCGCGTGCTCTTGGCCGTCAGCACCCGGCCGTCCTGGTCGTACGTCCAGCGCTGCACCCTGTCGGCCACCGCGGTGTTGAACAGCGACGGCACCGCAGGCGTCACCGGCTTGCCCGGCAAGCCGGCCGTCGACGGCGTGAAGGCCGCCGTGTACCGCGCGAGGCCCTTCGTGATGCGCACATCATCCACCGCGCCGTTCAGATACCACACGCCCTGGCCAGTGTCCGGCGTGCGCCCGATGTTCACCGGCGTGCTCGACGTGAAGATCGCCCCGTTGATCGCCACCGGCGCGCTCGGCACGCCGTTCAGGAAGATCCGCAGCGCCGTGCCCTGGCGCACCACCGCGACGTGGGCCCAGGTGTTCAGCGGGATCTGGTTCGCATGCCAGAGGCTTCCGGCATCGCTCGACCCGTCCTGCGACCAGCGCGTGGTCACCGAGCCGTTGGAGCCGGTCAGGATGTCGAAGCCGCGGGCACCGCCGTTGCCGTAGTTGCTCAGCAGCGTCGCGAAGTTGCCGTAGGCGTTCAGCCGCACCCAGGCTTCCACSGTGAAGTCGTTGCYGCCGACRTCCAGCGCCGCGCTCGRKGCKGTCACATAGSTGCCRTAGCTGCCGTCCAGRCTGAGGCCACCGCTGCCGTAGCGCGMAGCACCCGCATTGACCGCCGCATTRCCGAAGGCGCTGACYGSGTAGCCATTGACCGAGCTGTCGACCAGCCCCGCCGCGTTGCCGCYGCCATCCAGRTGCAGCAGCARGCTCACGCTTGCGTAGCTCGGGTCCACGCCGTTCGCGTCGCCCGGCACCTGTGGTTTGCCGGCCAGGTCGAAGCGCTTGCTGCCGTCGGTGTCCAGCGTGGCCTGCTGCCGCTGCAGGCACAGCAGCGGCAGCGCCTTGCCATCGGGCAGCGCTGCCGTCGACGGTGCGCAACTCGCGGGCGCATTGCCGTTGAACGGATCCGGCTGGCCGTTGTAGACGTTCGTGGTCAGCAGCTTCGGCTCGGCGGTGCGCGTGGGCAGCGGCCAGTCCGGGTGCCACTCGGTGCTCGTCAGGCGGCTCAGCGCCGGCAGGCTTGCTCCAGGCTGCGTCACCGCGGCGCAGCTCTGGCTTTGCGCCAGGCCTTCCACCGTCGCGAGTACCAGGCCGCGCTGCAGGTCATTCGAGAAGCAGCTTCTCGTGCCGTTGAAATCGTCGCGCCGGCTCAGGTTGCCGCCCGCATCGAAGTCCTGGCTGCTGGTGCTGGCCGAGCAGCCCGCGCCGGCCGGCTGGCTGCGCCCGGTCAGGTAGACCTTGCCGTTGATCTGCGTGGTGGTGATCTCGCTGACCGCGCCCTCGGGGCCGGTCACGCGCAGGCCGGTCGGGGCCACCCAATAGTGGTCGTGCCAGATGATGTTGGCCGACGTGTCGAAGGTCTCGGTGATCGTCCACCCCGGTGCGGTGTCGTAGCTCGACACATACCGCTGCGCGCCGCCCGCCCACTGCGTCTCGATCGCGCGGCCCTCGCTGTCGTAGCCGTACGTCGCGAGACGCGTGTTGTTCTCGTCGACGACACCCGTCACCGCCCACGGCAGGTCGCTGCGCTCGTACAGGTACTTCCGCGTCTTGCCGTCCGGCAGCGTGAGAGTGCTCAGGTTGCCTGTGCTGTCATAGGCGATGAAGGTGTTGTCGGTGCCGCTCGTGATCTGGCGGATGCGCGGTTCGCTCACACCAGCAGGCTGCTCGTAGACGAACTGCGCACTGCGCCCGTTCTGGTCCGTCACCGCGATCAGCAGGCCGCTCTGCGGGGCCACGCTCGCCGGTGTGTCGGCATCGCTGTAGGTGTAGCTCAGGCGGCGGCCGTCGAGCCAGGCCACGTTTAGCAGGCGGCCCTGGGTGTCGTAGGTCTCCTCTGCGCGCGCGGCCATGTCGAGGTAGCGCCAGCCGCCGGCGATTGCCACCAACCGGTCGGGCACATCGGCATCGGGCTGATAGCTTCCCGACGACTGCAGCGCGAAACTCGTCCACTCGCCGTCGCCGCGCGAGACGCTCATGCCCAGCACCTGGCCCCAATCAGTGGTTTGCGGCACCAGCCGCTTGTGCAGTGAGCCCGACCACAGCGGCCCGAACGAGGCGGCGGAGCGTTCGGTGAAGCTCAGGCTAGCATCATTGGTCGGCAGGCGGGGTGTGGTGTTGTACAGCGCCAGCAACGGCTGGCCCGCCAGGGTCGGCAGGCCCAGGTCCTCGCGCAGCAGCTTGGCACCGGTCAGCGGGTCGATCGGGTTGCCCATGGGCGCACGAGCCCGGCAATTGCAGGGCTTGCCGTGGATGCGATCAACCACCGGTGCCGTGCGCTTCTCGTAGGTGCCGCCCAGGATGGTCTCGGTGTGCAGCGTCACATTGCCGCGGTAAACCACGTCGACCACCTGCAGCATGCGAAAGTGCACGCCGTCGGTCTCGTGGTCGAGGTAGCTGCACTTCCGCTGGGTGTATCCGTCGGGCTGCTGAACCGTGGAGCAATTCGAGGCGGCGACAGACGTCTCCAGGATCCCGATCAGGTCAGCGACCGCGGCCGACACCGACGACGTCCACGCGCCGATGGCTTCGTAGTTCGCCCGGTACCGATCGGTCCCCAGCGCCTGCGCCGGTGCGGCCACCAGCATGCAGGTCTGCGCGATCAGCAGCGCCATCCACCTGAAACCCAACCGCGCACCAGCGCACCGACGCGCCCGCGAAATGCCTTGCATGAAGTCCTCCCTGTCGTCCGTCAGCTCGCCGCTGCACAAGCGGTGCGCAGTCTCGCTGACTTTTTGTTGCGAAGTGGAGTGTACAAAGCTGCAGGGGCCGCGAAATGACAGATACCGCCATCGAGGAATCCGATGGCCGATCAGCACACCACTAGCGCCATGCCATCGTCATTTCGCGACGCATCCATCCGCTTCGTCGCATCTCGATACCGCCGGCGGCCACGCCTCGCCACAGTCCACCCCATCGACAGCAGGTCGCCGTCGAACCCACCCGATGGAGTGAACCATGAACCGCACCGCCCTCACGTATTTCGTCACCGTCGCGCTCGCCGTGGGCAGCGCCGCCGCGATGGCGCAAGATGCCGCCGCGCCGAAGACGCGCGCGCAAGTCCGCGCCGAGTTGATCGAGGCCCGCACGCAAGGCACACTGCCGATGGGTGGCGAGTTCGCCGGCACGATGCGCCACGACGCACCGGCCGCATCCGACACCCGCACCGCCGAACGCGCCCCGAAGCGCGCCGAACCGAAGGCGCCGGTCGCCAGCGGCGGCTGAGCCGCCTGGTCCCGCGGGCTGGCGCGCACGCCCCGGCCAGACGCGCTCACGTCAGCTCCCGGCGAAATTTCAAGCTCGCTTTCACCGATCAGCACGAAACCAAGTGCTACGGACGTAAGGCCGGGCAACGCCAGCTTCAGCCACCGCTTCACCTTGTCGAAACCCGATCACGTCGCCATGACGTGGTCTCAGGGAGAGATGAAGATGAAGCGCAGAAACCTGTTGCTGGCCGCCTCCGGGGCCGCCGGCGTGACATTCCTGCCGTTCGCGGCCTCGCGCGCCGCCGGTGCGCRCACCGTCAGCTTCGGCCAGTCGGCGTCGCTGACGGGCGGCCAGGCCAGCTACGGCCGCGACGTGCAGAACGGCATCGCCGCCGCCTTCGCYGCGGCGAACGCCAATGAGGCCGCCAGCGGGCTCCACTTCGACCTGCAGACGCTCGACGACGGCGGCGTGCGCAGCCGCTGCATGAAGAACGTGATGCAGCTGGTCGAGGGCGGCTCGACCGCGCTGATCGGCCTGACCAGCGGCGCCGGCGCCGAGGCCTGCATGCCGGTGATCGAGGATGCGCAGATCGCGATGCTCGGCACCGCCAGCGGCAACATGGGCATCCGCGGCAGCCACGTCAGCGGCGCCTTCCACGTGCGCGCCGGCTACGACGCCGAGTACAAGCGCATGGTCGGCTACGTCAAGGATTTCGGCATGCAGCGCATCGGGGTCGTCTACCTGAACGACACCTCGAAGGCCAACATGGAGGCGATGAACGCCGCGCTGTCGGCGCTGTCCATCCAGCCCAAGGTGTCGATCGGCATCGACCGCAACGCCACGTCGTTCGACGGCGTCGCCAACGAGCTGCTGGCCGCGCGCCTCGACTGCGTGCTGTTCACCGCTAACGCGGGGCCGGTCGGCAAGATCATCGACCACCTGGTGCGCGGCAAGTACGCCGGCCTGTTCTACGCCTCGTCCTTCGCGGGGCAGGACCTGATCGACACGCTGACCTCGCGCAAGCAGAGCTGCGTGATGAGCATGGTGGTGCCGCGCCCGACGCAGATGGGCGTCAACGTGGTCGCGCAATGCCAGCGCGACCTGGCCCTGCTGAACAACGGCGCACGGCTGGGCATCACGACGCTCGAGGGTTACATCAGCGGGCGCATCGCGGTCGAGGCGGCGCTGGCGGCATCGAAGGCCGGCACGCTGAACCGCGCACGCATGAAGGATTCGCTGGCCGGCCTGCGCAGCGACCTGGGCGGCTACAAGGTCGAGTTCGCCGGCACCACGCACGGCTCGCGCTATGTCGACCTGATCGCGATCGACCGCTACGGCCGCCTCGTCGGCTGAAGGGGGCACCGCATGAAACGCCGTGACCTCTTGCTGGGCGGCGCTGCCGCCTGCGCGGGCTTCCCGCGCCTTGCATTCGCCTCCAACACCGTCATCACGCTGGGCCAGAGCGCATCGCTCAGCGGCGCCCAGGCACGCTACGGCGCCGACGTGCGCGACGGCATCCTCGCCGCATTCGCCGCCGCCAACCGGGCCGATCCCAAGGGCCCGCGCTTCGAGCTGCAGGTGCTCGACGACGGCGGCACCAAGGACCGCTGCATCGCCAACGTGCAGAAGCTGATCGGCGACGGCGCCGCGGCGCTGGTCGGCCTGACCAGCGGGGCGGCGGCCGAGGCCTGCATGCCGCAGGTCGAGAAGAACCAGATCGCGCTGATCGGCACGGCCAGCGGCAACATGGGCATCCGCAGCGCGGCGTCGTCCGGCGCGGTGCACGTGCGTGCCGGCTACGACGTGGAGTACCGGCGCATGGTGGGCTACGCGAAGGAGTTCGGCTTCAAGCGCGTCGGCTACGTGCACCTGAAGGACACCTCGAAGGCCAACCTGCTGGCGATGGAGGACGCGCTGGGCCGGCTCGGCGTGCAGCCGGTGGCCGTCGTGCCGATCGACCGCAACGCCGGCTCGCTGCTGCCGGTGGCGCAGCAGCTGCTGGCGCAGCGGCTCGATTGCGTGATGTTCACCACCAACGCCGCGCCGGTGCTGTCGATCATCGAGCACATGCACACCGGCGCCTACCCGGGCATGCATTTCTCGTCGTCGTTCGCCGGGCAGGACCTGATCGACGGCGTGGTCGCGACGCGGCGCAGCGTGGTGATGAGCCTGGTGGTGCCGCGGCCGTCGGCGCTGGGCGTCGGCGTGGTCGGCCAGTGCAAGAGCGACCTGGCCGCGCTGGGCGGCAGTGGCGCGCTGGGTGTCACGACGCTCGAGGGCTACATCGCCGGGCGCGTCGCGGTCGAGGCGGCGCGCACCGCCGTCAAGGCCGGCGGCGCGACGCGCGCGCGGATGCGCGACGCGCTGTCGTCGCTGCGCACCGACCTGGGCGGCTACCGCCTCGCCTATGCGCCCGACAACCCGCATGGCTCGCACTACGTGGAAATGGTGGTGATCGACCGCTACGGCCGCATCGTCGGCTGAACCCCGAAGGAGGATCCCTCATGGTTGCTTCCTGGACACGCGGGCTGGCTGTGCTCGCACTCTCGTTCGCCGGCCTGCCGGCCGGGGCCGCCGGCAGCGAGCCGAGCGCGCCACAGTGGGCCGAGGCGCGCGCCGCGGCCGCCGAGATCGCCGGCGCCTTCGCGCGCCACTGCCCGGTGGCCGGCACCGGCGACCAGCCGGCCTTCGAGCAGTGCCGGCGCGGGCTGTTCGGCGATCCGGCCTTGCGCGATTCGCTGGACGCGATCGTGCTGTGGGGCCGCCAGCGCGATCCGGCGCTGTCGCTGCAGGCCAGCTCGCTGACGCAGTTCGCGCCCGACGTGCTGACCGGTCTCTACATGCCGCTGTTCATGTTCGACGGGCAGCACAGCGTGCGCTATGTCGCCTCCGAAGGGCTGTTCCAGCTGCGCTTCGCGACCGCCTTCCGCAACCGGCTCGCGCCGGGGCAGTTTCCGTATCCGTTCTGGCACGACGCCGAGAAGTGGGCGATGTACCAGGGCGCGAACGAGGTGCTGCTGTGGTGGGAGCCGATGCGCGGGCGCGTGAAGGCGGCGCAGTTCACGGTGCACGGCACGCAGCCGCCGGTCACCGCAGTGGCCAAGGTGCCGGCACCGACGGGCTTCAGCGGCCAGTGGATGTGGACGGATGCGCAGGGCCGGACGCAACCGAAGGCGACGCTCTTCGACGGCCTGTACCGCGCCGACAACCCCTACCTGGGCCAGCTCGAGGGCTCGTACAAGCGGTTCGCGCTGCGCATGCGCCAGGCCGAGTGCGATTCGTGCCACGTGCCGAGCAACCCGGGCAAGAGCAAGCGCCTGGTGCTGCTGCAGACGCCGGCGCATGCCGCCGGCGAGATCGAGYGGCTGCTGAAGGCCGTGCGCGAGGACCGCATGCCGCGCGACGAGACCGGCATCGAGAACCCGCTGGACGCGGTGACCAAGCGGGCGCTGCTGGAGGACGGCGAGGCCTTCGCCTCGGTGCTGAACGCGGCGCGCCGCTGGGAGGCGCAGGCCCGCGTGGCCGGTGCAGGCGGCACGCCGGACCTGCGCTGAGCCTGCCGCTCAGGCCGTGCGCGCGCCCRCCAGCCAGTCGAGCGCGCCCTGCGCCGCCACGCGCGCGCTCGCCATCGTCGCGGTCAGCAGGTAGCCGCCGGTCGGCGCTTCCCAGTCGAGCATCTCGCCGGCGACGAACACGCCGGGCAGCGCACGCAGCATCAGCGCGTCATCCAGCGCCGCGGCACGCACGCCGCCGGCGCTGCTGATCGCCTCGTCGATCGGCCGCGCCGCGCCGAGCACGATGCGCAGGCCCTTGATGTGCGCGGCCAGGCGCTGCACGTCGGCCATCTCCGCCTTCGGCACCAGCTCGTGCAGCAGGCTCGCCTTCACGCCATGCAAGCCGAGGCGCGTCTTCAGGTGCGTCGACAGCGAGCGCGGCCCGCGCGGGTGCGCGAGCTCGGTTTCCACCCACTCCAGCGGGCGCGCCGGCAGCAGGTCGAGCGCGAAGCTCGCCTGGCCCTGCGCGGCGATGGCATCGCGCAGCCGCGCCGACGCGGCATACACCAGGCTGCCTTCGACGCCGGTCTGCGTGACGACGAACTCGCCCGGCTGCCGCCAGCCATCGTCGAGCGCGATCGCCACCGACTTCAACGGCTCGCCGGCGAAGCGGCTGCGGAAATGCTCGCTCCACGCTGTAGCCACGTCGAAGCCGCAGTTCGACGGCTGCAACGGCGCCACGTCGACCGCGCGCTGCGCGAGCCACGGCAGCCACGCGCCGTCGGAGCCGAGCCGCGACCAGCTGCCGCCGCCCAGCGCCAGCAGCACGGCATCGGCGCGCACGGCATGCTCGCCGTTGGCCGATGCGAAGCGCAGCGCGCCGTCGTCGCCCCAGCCGAGCCAGCGCTGGCGCATGTGGAAGCGCACGCCGGCCGCGCGCAGCCGCTGCAGCCAGGCGCGCAAYAGCGGCGCCGCCTTCATGTCGGTGGGAAACACGCGGCCCGAGC
>NZ_JBFUGW010000262.1:0-8695 GCF_056402735.1 Rhizobacter sp. P3_C12 | reverse complement strand
GGCGTGAACAGCCCGAGGTGCGGCAGGCGGCCCAGCTGCACCACGTCGCGCACCGTCAGCTCGCCGCGCGCCTCGCCCTGCTGCGCGAGCCACGCGAGGCGCTGGGCGCGCTCGCGCGCCGGCCAGTCAGCGATCGGCCGGCCTTGCAAGGTCACGGTGCCGGCGGCGGGTGGCAGCAAGCCGGCCAGCACCCGCAGCAGCGTCGACTTGCCGACGCCGTTCGGCCCGACGATCGCCGTCCAGCCCGGCTGCAAGGTGAGCGACACGTCGTTGAGCACCGGCGCACCACCCAGCGACACGCGCACGCCCTCGCACATCAGCGCGCTCATGACAGCCCCTCGCTCGATGGGTACATCGATCGATCCCCCGGGGGGATGCGAGCCGGCTTGGGAGCGGCCCGGCGCTCGGCCCGCTTCATTCGATCCCCCGCCGGTGCAGCAACCACAGCAGGTAGCCGCCGCCGAGCAGCGCGGTCAGCACGCCGACCGGCAGTTCCTGCGGCGCGATCAGCAGCCGCGCCAGCACGTCGGCGGCGAGCAGCAGGGTGCCGCCCATCAGCGCGCTGACGACCAGCAGGTAGCCCTGCGCCGACGGTGCGAAGCGCCGCACCAGGTGCGGCGCGACCAGGCCGACGAACGCGATCAGGCCCGATTGCGCCACCGCCAGCCCGGTCGCCAGCGCCAGCACGACCACCAGCACCAGCCGCAGCCGCGGCAGGTCGAGGCCCAGGCTCAACGCGCTGTCGGTGCCGAGCGTCAGCGCATCGAGCGCGCGCGCCAGCCGCCACGCGAGCGGCACGCAGATGAGCGCGCCGGCCCCCAGCAGCAGCACGCTGTCCCAGCCGAGGAAGGAGGTGCTGCCGAGCATGAACCATTGCTTGCCGCGCAACGCATCCGGCGCGACGGTGGTGACCAGGTCGCTGGCCGCGCCGAGCACCACGCCGACGACGACGCCGGCCAGCAGCAGCCGTGTCGTGTGCTGCGCGCCGCGCGACAGCAGCAGCGTCAGCAGCACGCCGCCGAGCGCACCGAGGAAGGCGCCCAGCACCAGCCCGGCCCGCGACAGCAGGTCGGCCGTGCCCAGGCTGATGTAGTGCCCGGCCAGCGCCTGCGCGGCCAGCCCGAGCACCACCGCGAGCGTCGCACCCGACGCGGCGCCCAGCAGGTACGGGTCGGCCAGCGGATTGCGGAACAGCCCCTGCGCCACCGCGCCGGCCAGCCCGAGCAGCGCGCCGACCAGCCACGCTCCCAGCGTGCGTGGCGCGCGGATCTGCCCGACGATCAGCGCCGCGTCCGGGCCCCACAGCGACGGCAGCGACCAGCCCTCGCTGCCGGCCGCGAGTCCGGCGACGAGCAGCAGCGCGGTGGCCACCAGCATCGCGACGACCAGGCGCCGTCGCAGGCGGAGCGCGAGTCCGTTCACGTCAGCGCGGCTCCGGGAGGCCGGCGACACAGCCGGCGAGCTGCAAGGCCGCCTCGCCCATGCGCGGCCCCGGGCGGATCAGCACCTCGTACGACGCCGGGTCGAAGCCGCAGCTGCGCTTGCCCTGCACGGCCCGCAGCGCGGCCCAGCCCGGGCGCGCCGGCATCTCGCCGACGTTGCGCTGCGCACCGATCAGGATGTCGGGCTGCGCCTTCAGCACGTACTCCGGGTTCAGCTTCGGGAACGGCCCGAGCTCGGGCGTCACGATGTTGCCGAGGCCGAGCCGCGTCAGCGTCTCGCCGATGAACGAGCTGCTGCCCGCCGCGTACGGCGACGCATCGACCTCGAAATACACTCGCTGCCCGCGCACCCGCGCCGGCACGCGCGCCGCGGCCTCGGCCATCTCGCGCTGGATGCGCGCCCACACCGGCGCGGCGCGCTCCGGCGTGCCGAGCAGCTGCGCGATCGTCGCGAGGCTGCGCTGCACGTCGGCATGCGTCTTCGATTCGACGACGACGACGCGGACGCCGAGCTGTTCGAGCCGCTCGATGATGCGCGCCGAGGTGGCGGCCAGCACCACGTCGGGCTTCAGCGCGACGATGCGCTCGACCTGGGCGTCGTCGATGCCGCCCAGCTTGGGCAGCGCCAGCACCTCGGCCGGCGAGTTGGAGTAGCGATCGGTGCCGACCAGCCGCGCGCAGCCGCCGAGCGCGCAGACGCTCTCGGTCAGCGAGGGCAGCAGGCTGATCACGCGCTGCGGCGGTGCGGGCAAGGTCAGCGTGCGGCCGCGGTCGTCCTTCAGCGTGAGCGGGGTCGCGGTGGCGCACAGGCCGGTCGCGGCCAGCAGCGCCATCGCCAGCACCTGCCTCAGGAGGGTGCGCATCGTCATCGTGTCTCCGCCTTCACGGCCAGCTCCAGCCCGGCCACCATCAGCGTCACGCGCGCGCAGTGCGCGGCGACCGCCTGGTGCAGCCGCCCCAGTTCGTCGACGAAGTGTCGCGCCTCGCGCGTCATCGGCGACAGGCCCAGGCCGATCTCGTTCGACACCAGCACCACCGGGCCGGGAGCTGCCGCCAAGGCGTTCAGCATCGCCTGCGACGCGGCCTGCCAGCGCTCGTGCGGCTGCTCCAGCGGTTCCATCGGCATCAGCCAGTTCGTCGCCCACAGCGTCAGGCAGTCGATCACCAGCAGCCGCTGCGGGTGCGCGTATTGCGCGATGCCGAGCGCAAGATCGCGCGGCACCTCGTGCGTGACCATCGCCGGCACGCGCTCGGCGCGGTCGCGGCGGTGCTGCGCGATGCGCTCGCGCATCTCGCCGTCGCCGGGCAGCGCGGTGGCCAGCAGCGCCGCCTCATGCCCCGGCGTCGCGAGCCAGGCGAGCGCACGCGACTCGGCGCAGCGCGACTTGCCGCTGCGCTGGCCGCCGAGGATCAGTTCATGGCTCGCCATCGCGCTCGATCAGAACTGGATCCGGACGGAGCCGGTGAAAGCCCGGCCGTCTTCCGGGTAGATCGAGCTGGTCTGGCCGCTCGCGTCGCAGCGGAAGGCCAGCGTGTAGTACTTCCTGTCGGTCACGTTGGTCACGCCGAGCGCGAACTCCAGCATCTGCCACTGGTACGCGTAGCGCAGGTCCAGCGTGGTGTGGGCCGGCATCGTGCAGGCGTTCGCGAAATCCGGCGTCTGCGACGACACGTAGTTCACGCCGGCGTCGACCCGGTGCCCCTCGGCGAACGCCCAGTCGCCGCGCAGCGCGAGCGTGGTCTTCGCGGTCAGCGGCACGTCCTTGCCGTCGTAGCCGCCGGCCGTGAAGCGAGCCTGGCGCCGCGCGGCGACGACACGCACGTTGGCCGTGCTGCCCAGCGCCTGCGACAGCTCGGCCTCGACGCCCTGGCGGCGTGTCGGGTCGAAGTTGATGTTGGCGCCGGGGCCGAACGGACCCACGGCATTCGGGTCATAGCCGATCTCGTCGGTCAGCTTGCTGCGGTAGGCGCGCACTTCGGCGCGCGTACCGCCGGCCTGCCAGCGCAGGCCGAGCTCGATGTCGCGCGAGGTCTGCGGGCGCAGTTCGCCGGCGGTGAAGCTGTACTCGTCCGCGTTCGCCAGCCGGTAGCTGCTGCCGATCCGGCCATACACCGAGGTCGCGGCCGACAGCGGCTGCAGCAGGCCCAGCTCCCAGGCGTGCATCGTGTCGTCGATGCCGGTCGTCGTGTCGGTGCTGCTCTTCTCGATGTGCTCGCTGCGCCCGCCGACACTGACCCGCGTGCCCGACGCGAAGGTGTAGTCGTCCTTCGCATAGAACGCCCGCGAGGTCTGGTCGGCGGACGAGCCGAAGACCGTGTCGCGCGTCCAGTCGGCCTGGTCGATGCCGAAGCTCAGCGCATTGCGGCCGCCGGCCAGCGCCATCTCGTTGCGCGCCCGCAGCGCGTAGTTCTTCGCGTTGATGTCGTAGCCGTAGCTCGAGCTGCCGCGGCTCTCCAGGTGCTTGTCGCGCCAGCCGGCGTCCAGGCCGAGCTGCCAGTCGCCCAGCACCGCGGAGCCGAACAGCCCCGAGTTGCGGCTGCGGATGCCCCCATGGTCGTTCGGCTTGCTCGTCTGGCGCGGGTTGTCGGCGTATTGCGCGGCCGTCAGCGAGCCCGGCAGGCCGGTCTCGAGCCGGTCCCAGCCGCTGCGGGCGCCGACCCGCACGCCGTCGGCGAGCTGCCACTGTGCGGTGGCCGAGGCACCCTCGTTCTCGGAGCGGAAGTTGTCGCGGTGGTTGTCCGTCTCTCGGTGGTTGCCGGCCACATCGAGCGAGAACTTGCCCGCCACCACCGTGCCGCTGGCACGCGTGTCGAGCAGCGCGTGGCTGCCCATCGCGCCGTAGACCTGCGCGCCGCTCTTGCGCTGCAGGCCCGCGCCGGCCTTGGTGGTGATGACGATCACGCCGCCGGTGGCGCCTTCACCGTACAGCACCGCGCCGCTGCCGCGGATCACCTCGATGCGCTCGACCGAATCGATCGGGATGCCGGCCAGCCGCGTGCCGCCGAGGTCGGCCTCGCTGATCTTGATGCCGTCGACGATCACCGCCTGGTTGTTGTCGGAGGTGGTGCCGAAGTTGCGCAGGTCGAGCGAGTAGTCGCCGCCGCCGTAGAAATCGAGGCGGCCGGGCACGCCCAGCAGCTTCATGATCGCCTCGTTGACCGTCGTGACGCCGGCCTCGCGGATGTCGGCCGAGGTGATCACGCTGACGCCGAACGGCAGCTTCGAGGCRTCTTCCGGAAAGCGCGTCGCGGTGACGATCACCGGTGCGAAGACGCGGCTGCCATCGGCCGCGACGGCGACCGTCTGTGCCTGGGCGGCGGCCAGCGGGAACAGGGAAGCACAGGCGACGGCGCAGGCGCCGGCGAGCAGGCTCGGCGCGACGGGCGCGCGCAGCTGCGAGGAACGAGAAATCATGAGGAACTGCCATCGATGAAGCCGTGCGCGCCAGCTTCCCCGCTGGTGCGCACCCATGGCATCGCGCTTGCACGCGGCGCCGCCTTGTTGGCCGGTATCCGGGCTGGCGGAACCGTCACCTGCGGCCTTCCCGGAGCCGAGCAGCTCCAGTGGCCATGCGCAGGGGCTGAAGCCGCGTGGCTTCGTCCGCTTACCGTTGCGGGGGCAGCGCAGGTGGGCCGTGCGACCGTGCGGTCGAGCAACCTCTGCTTCCCGTTTAACTGTGCCGGCGTGAACACCGGCACGGGCACCAACGGGCGCGATTGTAAGCAGGCCCGGGCGCCCCCTCTACAATCGGTTCACACTCCACCTTTGATGCGCCATGGCCAAGATCCACGAACTTGCCGAACGCGTCGAGCGCTTGTTGCTGCGGCACGATGAACTGAAGCGCACCAACGCCCTGCTCGAACAACAACTCGCGACCGTCACGCATGAGCGCGACAACCTGCGCTCGCGGCTGAACGCGGCGCGTGGCCGCATCGATGCGCTGCTCGAGCGCCTGCCGGCCGACCCGGCCGCCGTCGGTGCCGATTCCGGAGCGCGCACCAAATGAAGCAGATCGAAGTGACGATCATGGGGCAGAGCTACATCCTCGGCTGCCCGGAAGGCGGCGAGTCCTCGCTGCTCGAAGCGGTGGGCAACGTCGACCGCGAGATGAGCGCGATCCGCGACGGCGGCCGCGTCAAGGCGCGCGAGCGGATCGCGGTGCTGGCGGCACTGAACCTCGCATACGCACTGGCCGAGCGCCCCCCCGCGCCGAAGTCGTCGCCCGCTCCGGTGCCGGCGTCGGCTTCCACATCGGCATCGGCGTCGTCGAGCAGCGAAGACATCGACATAGACGCTTTGATCCACCGTGTCGACCAAGCCCTTGGCGCCGACGGGCAATTGCTGTGAACAGACACACTCGCGCCGGATGACGCGCGTAGAATTCTTCGAGTCCGTTGCGTTCGCGTGAGTTTTATATTTCCTTGAACCGATGCTCTTATGAGCAAGGGCTTGGAACATCGCCCGGTTGGTGTGATCGTCTCGCGTCAGATGAACCCGAAGCCCGGCTGACCTCGCCCACCTGAACTGCCTGGGTTCAGGAATGCGGCTCACGGTGCGTGACGGACACCTTATTCTTTCCAGCGTCCTCGCCCCAGCTTTCGCAGCCACTTTCCACACCAGAGCATGACCGAACAGTTCTGGCTCATGAAGAGCGAGCCCGACGAGTGTTCGATCGACGACCTGGCTGCCGCGCCGAAGCAGCGCGTGCCCTGGATCGGCGTGCGCAACTACCAGGCCCGCAACTTCATGCGCGACCAGATGCGCAGCGGCGACGGCGTGCTGTTCTATCACTCGTCCTGCCCGGAGCCGGGCGTCGCCGGGCTGGCGCGCGTGGTGAGCGAGCCCTACCTCGACGCCACGCAATTCGACGCGAAGAGCAAGTACTTCGACGCCAAGGCCACGGCAGAGAAGCCGCGCTGGTGGCATGTCGACGTGGCGCTCGATCGCAAGACGCGGCTGCTGTCGCTGCGCGAGATGCGCGAGGCGCCCTCGCTCGCGTCGATGGTGGTGCTGAAGCCCGGCAACCGGCTGTCGATCACGCCGGTGTCGCCGCAGGAATGGGCCGAGGTGCTCGCGCTGCTGGATCGGAAGCCCTGATGGCTTTCGACCTCGGCTGGCAACTCATCCTCGAACTGCTCGTCCTCGGCTCCTTCACCGGCTTCCTGGCCGGGCTGCTCGGCGTCGGCGGTGGCGCGACGCTGGTGCCGTTCATCACGCTGCTGCTGACGCTGAAGGGCTTCCCCGAGGCCTACATCGTGAAGATGGCGGTCGCGACCTCGCTGGCGACGATCTGCTTCACGTCGATCTCGTCGGTGCGCGCCCACCACCAGCGCGGCGGCGTGCGCTGGGACATCGTCAGGCTGCTCGCGCCCGGCATCGTGCTCGGTTCGCTGCTCGGCGCGCAGATCGCGAAGGCGCTGCCGGCCAACTGGCTGGCGCTGCTGTTCGCGCTGTTCATCGGCTTCTCGGCCACGCAGATGTTCCTCGACAAGAAGCCGAAGCCGTCGCGCCAGCTGCCGCAGGGTGCCGGCATGTTCGGCGCGGGCAGCGTGATCGGCGTGCTGTCGGCGCTGGTGGGGGCCGGCGGCGCGTTCGTCTCGGTGCCGTTCATGACCTGGTGCAACGTGCCGATCCGCGCCGCGGTGGCGACCTCGGCCGCCCTGGGCTTCCCGATCGCGCTGATGGGGACCGTCGGCTACGTCTACGCCGGCTGGTCGCTGCACGACATGCCGCCGGGCACGCTGGGTTTCATCTACCTGCCGGCGCTGGTCGTGATCGCGGTGGCCAGCGTGACGACGGCACCGCTCGGCGCGCGCACCGCCCACCGGATCGACACCGCGAAGCTGAAGCGGGTGTTCGCCGTACTGCTGTACAGCCTGGCGAGCTACATGCTCTACAAGGGGATCAAGGGCCTGGTCTGACCCGGATCTTCACGACGTCTCGAAGCGGATGCTCGCCAGCGTCACGTGGTTCCCACCCCGCCGCCGCGCCTCGGCCAGCGCCGCATCGGCCGCCTGCAGCAGCTCTTCCTGCGTGTGGGCCGTGTGCGGGAAGCTCGCGACGCCCATCGACACGGTGAAGCCCAGGTCGCGCCCGTTCAGCATCACGATCTGCGTCGCGCACTGGCGGCGCAGCCCTTCCATCCGCGCATGCGCCGTCGCCAGGCCGACGCCCGACAGCAGCACCGCGAACAGGTCTTCCTCGAGCCGGCACGAGGCATCCATCGCCCGGGTGTTGCTGCGCAGCAGCCGCCCGAGCGCCTCGAGCACGCGTTGCCGCGCCTCCGGCCCGAGCGCCTTCACCTCGTCGTTCAGCGGATCGAGCGCCACCGACACCAGCGCGAATTCGCGGTGCTCGCGCGACGACAGGTCGACCTCGCGGCGCAGCTGGTCGTCGAAGTGCGCCCGCTGGTAGAGGCCGGTGATGGTGTCGCGCAACCCCTGGTCCTGCATCTCGCGGCGGAAGGCCTCGCTCGCCTGCTGCTGCTGCTCCAGCTGCTGCAGCGCGATCTGCAGCTGGGTCTCGTGCTGCCGCTGCGTGGTCTGGTCGAGCCAGAGGCAGCACAGGTAGCGCGGCCCGCTGCCGTCCTGCGACGCCAGTGCCTGCCGGGTCACGCTGTACTCGCGCCGCCCGCCCTTGCGCTCGATGCGGTGCTCGCTGACCTGCGGCAGCGTCTGCACCATCGCCGACTGGTCGGCGGTGCGCAGCGTCGCGGCCTGGGCCGGGTCGAGCCAGTCTTCGTCGGAGAGGCCGTCGGCGGTGCGGCCGACCAGCGCATCCATGCGGCTGTTGGCGTACACGTAGCGGCCGGTGGCGGCCTCCTTGACGGCGAGCGGGGCATCGAGCCGGTCGGCCAGCGTGAACACCAGCGCCCCCAGGGCCTGCGGTGCAAGCCCGAGCGATGCGGTGAGCGCGCGCGCGTTGTCCACGCGTGCGGGCACGGCCAAGGGCTTGGTTTCAGTCATGCGATGGGTCGGGTGTGCTGCTTTGAAGCGGCCGGGCGTCCTCTTCACCCCCGTTCAGCCGCTTCCCATGTCTCTTCTGTTCATCATAGCGGCACGAAGTTGCACCGCCCCCCCGAGATGGGGGGATTTCGAGAAGCTTTACCCCATCAAAACCTGCATGCTGCGCTCGTATTGGCCGGTCAGCTGCTCGAACAGCCCCAGCAGCGCCTCGCTGGCCTCGCCCAGCGCCCGCCGCCCCGGCAGCGCGGCCGCCTGGCTGCCGGCGCGCGCGAGCGCCAGCCAGGCAT
>NZ_JBFUGW010000261.1:0-8700 GCF_056402735.1 Rhizobacter sp. P3_C12 | reverse complement strand
CGGCCTCCTCGGTCAGCGGCACCGACTTCGGGTTCGTCTCCACGACCTGCGGCAACTCGCTGCCGGTGGGTGGCAGCTGCTCGGTCACGGTGCGCTTCCAGCCGACGGCCAATGCCGCACGCAGCGGCAGCGTGAGCATCGGCACGGGCGCGGGGACGCTGTCTGCCGCGCTGAACGGCACCGGCCTGCAATCGGTGATCGCGGTGACCGGCAATGGCGCAGCGAGCCTGTCGGCGCAGAAGGGCGGTGCAGCAGGCAGCGGCACGGTCACCTTCACGAACAGCGGCAACCAGGCGGCGACGCTCACGATGTCGGGCTTGAGCGCGCCGTACTCGGTGAGCCCGGCCAGTTGCGTGGCGCCTGCGGGCGGCAGCTGTGCGGTGACGGTGTCGATGGCCACGGCCGGTGCAATCGGCGCGCAAGGCGGCCAGATCCTGACGGCCACCGGCGGCACGACCGGTGCGGTGTCGGCCGGTGTCGCGGGCACGCTCTATGGCTCGTCGATTTCCGTGAGTGGCAATGGCGCGACCGCCTTGAGTGCTCCGAGGGGCGGCGGCGCAGCCTCCGGCACGGTGAGCTTCACCAACAGCGGCAACCAGGCGGCGACGCTGACGATGTCGGGGTTGAGCGGTGTGTACAGCGTGGCACCGGGCAACTGCGTGGTCGACCCCGGCGGCACCTGCTCGGTGACGGTGTCGATGGGCACGGGCGGCAACATCGGCGCACAAGGCGCACAGACGCTGGCCGCGACCGGCGGAACGCTGGCTGCGGCATCGGCCACGGTGTCCGGCACGGTGACGGGCTCGATCGCGACGTTCTTCTACGGCGGCCTGGCCTATGGAACGGTGAACCAGAACTCGACGGCACCGGTGAACACGATCGGGTGGCGCAACGACGGCAATGCGCCGATGACGCTGACGGGGCTGTCGGGCCTGCCCGGCGCGTTGAGCGTGACTGGCAACGGCTGTACCAATGTGGCGCCTGGAGTCTCGTGCAGCATGACGGTGCAGCTGTCCACCAGCGCGCTGACGAACTTCAACCAGACGGTGAGCACGGTGGGCGCGACGGTGAACACGGCAGTCACCGCGAGCGGCTCGGTGCAGACGATCCCCGGCGCGTTCTTCACGCTGAGCCCCGGGGCGACTTCGACGAGCTTCTACACGACGGTCACGCTGACGGTGAGCAATCCGTACACCGCGGCGCAGGCGGTCACCGCCGTGACGCAGAACGGCGAGGCATCACCAGGGACGGGCACCACCTGTGCCGTGGGCGGCAGCGTGCCGGCCGGGGGCAGTTGCACGTTCCAGTGGATCTACAACCGATGCGTCGCGACGACGGTGAACTACAGCGTGAGCAATCCGTTCGGCACCGCCACCTCCAGCAAGGCCATTCCGAAGGGGAGCTGCCCATGAAGTGCCTTCACACGATCCTGCTGGCGGTGGCCGCAGTGGCCGCGGGCGCAGCACGTGCCCAGGTCCAGCCGCCCATCGACCCGTTCCGGTACACGAAGACGGCGAGCACCACCTACCGCCCCGATGGCCTGGTGGAAACCGAGAAGGTCGAGCCCGACGACCCGAAGCTGTGCGTGCTGACGACGTATGGCTACGACCCGGCGGGCAACCGCATCAGCACGCGGCAGGAGAACTGCCCGGGTGCGAGTGGCGAAGCGCTCTTCACGGCGCGCACGAGCACGACGACCTTTGCCACGCAGACGGTGACGATCGCCGGCCAGAGCATCAAGGTGCCTGCGGGCAGCTTGCCGAGCGAGCGCAGGAACGCGCTGCTGCACGGTGAGACGCAGACGGTAGATCCCCGCTTCGGCACGGTGCTGAGCAAGACCGGGCCGAACGGGCTGACCACGCGCTGGGAATACGACGATCTGGGCCGCGCGACGCGCGAGATCCGCGCCGACGGCACACGGTCGATCACGGCGTACTGCTACATCGCGGGTCGGGTCGACAGCGCAACGAACAGCCCGACGTGCCCGAGCCCCGGCGCGGTCGAGATCCCGGCCGATGCGGTGAAGTTCGTGCACGCGGAGCCGCGCGATGCAAGCGGCTCGGAGGGCGTCAAGAACGGCCCGTTCACCCGCAAGTACATCGACCGCGCGGGCCGGGTGCTTCGCCAGATCACCGAGGCGTTCGACGGCGCCACGCAACCCGGCGGCACGAACCGCCTGATCGCCACCGACACCGAGTACGGCGACCTGGGGCAGGTGATGCTGCAGACGCAGCCGTATTTCCTGGACAGCGGCTCGTCGACCAGCGGCGGCAGCGCCGACGTGGGGCTCTCGCGCTCGGAGTACGACGCATTGGGCCGGGTGGTCCGCACCTACACGGCCGACCCCCAGGGCAACCAGCCGAGCGTGGGCTTCAGCAACCGGGGCAGCCGCCGGGCGCGGTTGTCGGCCGTGGTCTACGGCGCGCTGCAGACGACCACCATCGACGACCAGGGGCACACCCGGCTCGAGGAGCGCAACGTGGAGGGCCGCCCGATCCGCATCACCGATGCGCAGGGCGCGCAGCTCGTGCACCAGCACGACGCGTTCGGCAACCTTGTCACGACGAAGGACGCGCTTCAGAACAGCGTGCAGATCGCGTACGACATCCGGGGTCGCAAGCTCAAGCTGACCGACCCAGACGCCGGGGTGCTCGAGTACCACTATGACGCCTTGGGTCAGGCGGTGTGGCAGCAGAACCCGCTGCAGCAGCAGCGCGGCAGCTCGACGACGATGAAGTACGACGAGCTGGGGCGGATGACGCTGCGCATCGAGCCGGAGTACCGCAGCACCTGGAGCTACGACAGCTGCGCGATGGGCATCGGCAAGCTGTGCGCGACCAGCGCCAGCACCGAGATGAGCCAGCAGTGGGTGTACGACAGCCTGGGGCGGCTGGTCAGCAACCGCACGACCGTGGCGAACGGGCCGAGTTTTGCGAGCGCGCTGAGCTATGACGCGAACGGCCGGCAGATGACGCAGACCTGGCCGACCGGGTTGACSGTGAACTACGGCTACACGCCGAAGGGCTTCCTCGGCACGGTGTCGCTGGCGACGGCGGTGACGGTGAACCCGCTACCGAGCACCCCGGGCGGCACGCCGGGCGCGAGCGCTACGCTGCCGGCCGGCACGGTGCTGTGGCAGGGGCTGGCTTACAACGCGTGGGACGGCCTGGAGCAACAGAAGTACAGCAACGCGGTGGTGAGCAGGTCCGGCTACGAAGCATCGACGGGCCGCGTCAGCAGCTTGACGACGGGCAAGGCCAGCGCCACCGATGTGCTGAACCACGGCTACGTGTGGGACAGCCTGGGCCGGTTGACGAATCGCAACGATGCGAACGGGGATGGCGCAACCGGCGCGGTGACCGAGAACTTCGAGCACGACGCGCTCGGGCGGCTGCAGCGCTACACGGTGGCTGCTCCTGCGATCAGCGGCTTGGTGCGCACGGTGAGCCTGCAATACAACGCGCTGGGCAGCATCCTCTACAAGAGCGATGTTGGGGTGTACAGCTACGGTGCCCAAGGTGCGAACGCAGTGCGGCCGCATGCGGTGCAGAGCATCGAAGGCGCAGCCGCCAACACCTACGGCTTCGATGCGAACGGGAATATCGCGAGCGCGACGGCGGGAAAGTACCGCGGGACCACCTACACCGGCTTCAACCTGCCGGACAGTCAAGCCGGTGTGCAAGGGCCAGCAGGCGGCCCGAGCTACGTGTGGAGCTATGACGAAGACCACGCACGCATCCGCGAAGTGCGGACGATCCCGAGTGGCACCAACGCC
Source organism: Rhizobacter sp. P3_C12 (assembly GCF_056402735.1). Classification (NCBI taxonomy): domain Bacteria; kingdom Pseudomonadati; phylum Pseudomonadota; class Betaproteobacteria; order Burkholderiales; family Sphaerotilaceae; genus Rhizobacter; species Rhizobacter sp. P3_C12. The sequence goes on along the minus strand of NZ_JBFUGW010000261.1, from coordinate 4,925 downwards.
GGCACCCGAACGACGTGGTACCTGCACCCTGACAACACCGGTGGCTTGGCCTTCGAGAGCGAGGTCAACTCACCGACGAGCCCGAGCGCAGCGAACCCAGCCGTCACCAACAACCGCCACTACCTGAGCGCCGGCGGCCAGAGCCTCGGTGTGCTGGTCACCACTGGAGCGCTGCCAGCACTCGGCGCCACGCAGACCGCACCGCCCGTCCAGTCGAGCCTGAGCGCGGTGAAGCTGGAGTACTGGCACAAGGACCACCTGGGCAGCATCGCAGCGACAACGGACCACAACGGCGACGTGACGGCCCGCGACGCGTACGACCCGTTCGGCAAGCGGCGCTTCGCCAACGGCAACTACGACGCGGCCGGCACGCTGGTGATCGACTGGAGCCCCGCCATCAACAGCGGAACTGACCGCGGCTTCACCGGCCATGAGCAGCTCGACGACATCGGGCTCACGCACATGAACGGCCGGATCTACGACGCGGCCCTCGGGCGGTTCCTGGCGGGTGATGCGAGCGTGACGGATCCGCTGGATCTGCAGAGCTACAACCGCTACAGCTATGTGCGCAACGATCCGCTGGCGCGAACTGATCCGAGTGGCTGGAACGATCTGACACAGGTGGTCCAGCCGATTGTGTGGATCACCGGGCACCGGGAATGGAAGTGCGGCGAATCCTGCGTCAACTCCATCAAGGCAATGCTGCTTGCGTCAGCCGAGCAGGCCAGGAAGGCAGCCAAGCACTGGCGAGTGGTGGTTCCCGTGGTGCGAAGCGTCGTGCGGTTCGGCGGCGGTATGCTCGGCGGGACCGTGGGTGGCGGGTTGGCTACCGGTTGTGCAACGTTGTCGGGCGGGCTGTGTTCGCCACTGGCGCCCGGCATTGTGCTGGGCGGCCGGTGGCTCGGGCAGGAAGGCGCGGTACTCGCGTTCGACGCGGTGCTCAACGCGACGGTGGGGGCGGAGCAGCCGGCGGAGGGCGTATCGACTGGAGCAAGCACGCCAACGAGTCCGGAAATCAAACCCGAAGAACTCGAGGGTAAAACGGAAGAGGAGTTGGAGAAGCTCGCCAAGGACAAAGGCCTCGTCCAGGATCCTACGAAGGCAGGCAAATGGCGCGATCCAGTGAGCGGAAAGGAACGCCTGTTGATCCACCCGGGACACTTAGACAAAGACACGGGGCTTCCCTACGACAATCCCAGAGCAGCTGCGCCCCATGCACACGGATTCGAACCGGGCGGGCGAGGCATCGGTGACCCGAATGCTGGCGGTGATCTCCACTTTCCTATTCGACCAAGGACCTGAAGATGACGACAAAAGCGGATGACCCCTCAATCCACGAGTTCGCTGGTGGAGAAATATGCGTATGGCTCGACGACAGTGGCGTCATCTGTTTGAAGAGCCGCAATAGGTTTAACGATCCAGTTGAACTTGCGGAACATGAGGCGCTGGAGTTGGCCGACTTGCTAAAAAGGTTTGTCGAAGAGCAGCGTGGTTGACGAAGCGCCCTACCCGACTCGTGGCCTTGGTCAAGACTGAGTCCAAGTCATCGACTCTCGCTTTCGAAGCATCTTCAACTGCCATGCGGAACAGCTTTCGAAGGAAGGTCAGGAGAACAGCGAGCACTTCATTGAGGTAGCCGAATTGGAGATGGYCTGCGAATCCTTCTCTGGCCCTTTCCTGCGCGAAAGCTCATGACCTGAGCGATGTTGGCCACGCGTGCTGGGTGGACGGTGGCTCAGACAAGATGGCGCGGTCCTCGTGTTTGACGCGGTGCTCAACGCAACGGTGGGAGCGGGCAGCCGGCCGAGGGGCTGGAGACCGGGCAGCCAATGAGGATAGTGACGGCAAAGTAGGCTCCTATACCAATACCCACGAAAGCGGCAAGAAGTATCACGGTAAAGGATCTGAGGAACGTGCAAAGCAGTCTGGAAAAGAGAAGGCCGAAGAAAACACTGATCCAGTCAAAGAGACAGAGTGGACTTCATCCACGAACATGCGGGAGGCTTTCAAGGACGAGGCCAAGAGAATCCGCAATGACGGCGGCGTTCAGAATTCGAACAACTACAACAAGATCAATTCGCCGCGAAAGATATCTCAATCAAGATGGTCGTTGATATCGGAGTCTTCTAGTGATTCAAGCTATAAAGTGGGGCAGCAGCTCTATTGCAATATTCTCAGAGAGAATGAGATCTGAGATTGCGGATGAGCTCGCTTCTGGCTCCGTGAGTGGCGTAGCTGTCGCCCCGGATGAAGGGTGTTCCGACGAAGTATTACAATCTCTTGTCGGACTACCAAACTTGAAGATTCTGGTTGTACAGCGATTGCCCGATGTCGCGGTCAGCGCATTGGAGCAACTGCCGTGCCTTGAAGAGGTCTCTATAGACGAGACGAAGCAAACACTGGATCTTGGACGGTTGCCCAGACTAAAGAGAWTGTCGGTCTTTTGGCATCGCAGAATTTTCCTCAATGAGACCAGCTCGAAGGTTGAATCATTGCATGTGTGGAAATATCGCGCAGCTGATCTTTCCGACTTCCCGGCGTTCCCGAATCTTACTGAACTTGAACTGGTTAAATCAAATGTAAAAAGCCTATCTGGAGTTGCGGGATATCCAGGATTGAAAATACTTGAGTTGCATCGACTCGATCAACTTGAGCAACTCACGGACCTTGGGCTTCAGCAATTGGTATCCTTTGTGGCTGCCGACTGCAAAAAAATTGAAGACCATGAACATATTGCCTCTTTCAAGAAACTCCAGGAGTTGAAGCTGCATCGATGCGGAGTCATGAAGTCGATCGATTTCATACGGGATCTCCGCGACCTGCAATCGTTTAGGTTTCTCGGGACCCCGATAGCGGACGGAGACTATTCCCCATTGCTGCGATTGGAGGATKTGTATTTCACGGAAAACCGCAAACTGAAAGTGAAGCCCGCTGACTTCCACCAGAGAAGAAGTACCTGAGCGAGAAACTGAGACAAGGACCACCTGGGCAGCATCGCAGCGACGACGGACCACAACGGCGACGTGACGGCCCGCGACGCGTACGACCCGTTCGGCAAGCGGCGCTTCGCCAACGGCAACTACGACGCGGCCGGCACTCTGGTGATCGACTGGAGCCCGACCGTCAACAGCGGCACGGACCGCGGCTTCACCGGCCATGAGCAGCTCGATGACATCGGGCTCACGCACATGAATGGGCGGATGTACGACGCGTCCATTGGGCGTTTCCTGTCCGTCGACCGCGCGGTGACGCAGCCCTATGAACTGCAGAGCTACAACCGCTACAGCTATGTGGAGAACCGGCCGCTGAACAGCACGGACCCGAGCGGGTGGAATCCGAATGAGCTGACGCAGAAGAAGTGGAATTGGCCGCTGCCGTTGCCGGACCCCGATCAGCATCCGTCGCAGCCTCTGCCACCGCAGCCGAAACCACAGGAAATGAAGAAAGTGGAAATCACTGGCAGTGGAGCTGTGAATACCGGCTGCACCGGTGCGTGCCTGACCGTGCTCCGGGCGGAGATTGACAAATACAACAAGCGGATGCTTGCCGGCGGCTATGTGCGGTCACTGATGGGTGGCTCGCTGGTCATGCAAGCGCCCAAGCCCATGGTTTTTCGCATTCCCGGGGGGCCTGCGGGACCGATCTACGCGGTCTTCGCAGGGGCGACGTTGATCCTGGTTCAGGAGGCTGCTACTACTGTCCCAGGTAGCAATACGATGGCCGGGCCCTATGGGTTCTTGCAGCAGGCCGCCGATGGGTTGTCGACGGGCGCAACGACCACCGCTACCGCCGCTGTTTCTGCCAAGGCTGCTCGCGACCGTGAGCAGTGGTTGAACTTCTATCACGGGACGGATCGTGACAGCGCCTTGGCGTTGGCTGGCGGGGCGCCACTCCTGGTTGAAACTGCGATTTCAAAGCATGTTGACGGCGGGATTGGGTTCTACTTGGCAGACAATCCTGCAGCGGCAGAATTCTTCGCTTGGCGCCGTGGTGGGGCCGGGAACCCTCCTGCCGTGCTTCCATTTGGAGTGACCGTCTTCGCCTACGACGCTCTTATCGGCGCAGGCGCAGGTTTCAGACCGATTCCACAAGGCACTGGTGGCCGGATACCGGGAAGCGAGCTTTTTATCCCGCCSAGTGCGTTCCCTTTGTTTGAGACACTACGCAAGGAAGGGCAAATTCGACCATGACAAAGTCTTTTCAAATACTTGCCGGAGACGTGTGTGATTACATTCGACTCAACCCAAAAATGTATCTTCCGGAAGGCAATGGGTCAACTGAGGAGAAGCTCATAACTCTTTTGGTATCGGATTGCCTTTCACTCGGGGCCGAGAAGGTCGAAATCACCCGAAATTCTCACTGGTGTGCAGTGTCTTCGAATATTGATTGGCTCAAAAGCACTTCGAGGCACTGGGACACTATTGACGCCCTGTTTGGGAAAGTCTTTCCGTTGCTTGAGGCAGGCCCCAACAGTATTCGTCATGAAGTTGTCGTCAAGGCATTCTGTAGCGATGTCTTGACGGCCGCAGACGGGAATGTGAATGTTATAAAGAACTCGGGGAGAGAGGGAAATATTGAAATTGGAAGGCGACTCTGCGATTCCTATTATCCCGCTAGAGTTGTGGCCTTCTCGATATAAAAGTCGGCGAACTACTTCAGACGACTTCTTCCTGACACTTGATGCAATTCGGCGCGTTGGGCGCTTGGCCGCAAGCGCCTCGTGCTCAAGTTCTGGTGAGCATCTTCAGCTCGGCACGCACTGCACGCAACCAGGGTGCCGAAGGCCGTGCGAGCGCATCGCGGCCGTAGCGCTGCGTGTCGAACCTGCGCAGCAGCACGGCGAGCGCCGCGCCCCGCGGCCCGAAGCGCGCCTCGACCGCAGCCGCCAGCCCGCGCGGCGTGTCATGCGGCTGCGCCACCAGCCC
>NZ_JBFUGW010000260.1:0-8743 GCF_056402735.1 Rhizobacter sp. P3_C12 | reverse complement strand
GATCCTCACCTGCCACGACGAGTACCTGCTGGCGTCGATGGTGCAAGGCGTGGATGGCGCGCTGGTGGGTTTCGCGACCTTCATCCCGAGCCTGATCAACGACCTGTGGGAAGCCGTGAAGGCCGGCGACCTGAAACGGGCCGTCGCGGTGCAGGCCGTCATCACGCCGCTGAAGGATGCCGTCTACGGCGGCGGCGAACCGACCGGCGAGGCCCATGCGCGCATGAAGATGGGGATGTACCTGGCCGGCGTGCTCGATTCGCCGACCGTGCGCCCGCCCACCGAGGCGCCGAACGATGCCGAGATGGCCGCGCTGCGTGCAGCGGTCGCCCAGGCCGGCCTGCTCAAGCGCTGAGGAGACGCACATGAACCGCCAACACTTCCTTCTTTGCGCCGCCGCCACGGCTGCCGCGCTGCTCGGCCTGGGCACCGGCGCCCGCGCCGCCGAACCCTGGCCCGCCAAGCCCATCACGATGGTCATCCCCTTCCCGCCCGGCGGCACGCTCGACGTGGTGGGCCGGCTGCTGGCGCAGAAGCTGGGCCAGCAACTCGGCCAGACGGTGATCGTGGACAACCGCGCGGGCGGTGCCGGCACCATCGGCGCCTCGGCGGTGGCCCGCGCACCGGGCGACGGCTACACGCTGCTGTTCAGCGCGTCGACCTTCACCACCACGCCGATGACGCAGAAGACCGCCGCCTACGACGTGGTCAAGGATTTCGCGCCGGTGGCGCTGGTGGCCAAGGCGCCGCTGGCGATCGCCGTCAACAAGAACCTGCCGTTCAACGACGTCAAGGGCCTGCTGACCTACGCGCGCGCCCACCCGGGCAAGCTGACTTTCGCGATCGGCTCGACCGGTTCGGCCGGGCACCTGAGCACCGAGATGCTGCGCCGCGCCGGCCAGATGGAATACCTGATCGTGCCGTACAAGGGGTCCGCACCGGCCTACCAGGACCTGATCGGCGGCAGCGTCGATGCCTTCATCGACCCGATCCTCGGCTCGGCGTCGTTCGCGAAGGCGGGCCAGCTGAAGGTGCTGGCCGTCACGTCGAAGAACCGCGTGCCCAGCCAGCCCGACCTGCCGACCGTCGGCGAGACGGTGCCGGGCTACGAGTTCTACAGCTGGTACGGCCTGTGGGGCCCGGCCAGCCTGCCGAAGGAGATCGCGGTGCGCCTGAATGCCGAGGTCAACAAGGCGCTGGCCACCGACATGCGCGAGCAGCTGACGCCGCAGGGGCTGCTGCTGACGCCGGGCTCGATCGACGACTTCGTGCGCTTCCAGAAGGACGACATGGCGCTGTCGCAGCGCATCGTGACCGAGGGGAAGATCCGTGCCGAGTGAACGCCATGCGGTCGTGACCGGCAGCAGTTCCGGGATCGGGCGGGCCATCGCGCAGGCCCTGCTCGAAGACGGCTGGCTCGTCAGCGGCCTCGACCTGGGGCCGGCGACGCTCGAGCACCTGCACTTCCACGCCCTGCGCGTCGACCTGGCCGACGGCGCGGCGACCGAGGCCGTGCTGCAGCACCTGGCCGCCGCCCAGGCCTTCGTGCATGCCGCCGGCGTGCTGCGCGTGGGCAGCCTCGGCAGCCTGCAGGCCGCCGACGGCGAGCTGATGTGGCGCTTGCACGTGGATGCCGCCGAGCGCATCGGCAACCGGCTGCTGCCGGCCATGGCGGCCGCGGGGCACGGCCGCGTCGTGCTGATCGGCAGCCGCGTCGCGCAGGGCAAGGCCGGCCGCAGCCAGTATGCGGCGACCAAGGCGGCGCTGGCCGGCCTGTCGCGCAGCTGGGCGGCCGAGGTGGTGGCGCACGGCGTGACGGTCAACGTGGTGTCGCCCGCGGCCACGCAGACCGCGATGACCGACGACCCCGCCCGGCAGGCCGCCACGCCGGTGCTGCCGCCGATCGGGCGGCTCATCCGCCCCGACGAGATCGCCGCGCTGGTGGGCTTCCTGCTCTCGCCGGCGGCGGCGGCCATCACCGGCCAGGACATCCAGATCTGCGGCGGCGCCTCGCTGCCGCGCTGAACACTCCCCAGGAACCCACCACCATGAAGATCATCGAGATCCGCGAACAGACCAAGCCCATCCAGTCCAGCATCCGCAACGCGTACATCGACTTCTCGAAGATGACGCTGAGCCTGGTCGCCGTGGTCACCGACGTGATCCGCGACGGCAAGCCGGTGATCGGCTACGGCTTCAATTCCAACGGGCGCTACGGCCAGGGCGCGCTGATGCGCGAACGCTTCCTGCCGCGCCTCCAGGAGGCCGATCCGGCCAGCCTGCTCGATGCGGACCGCGACAACATCGATCCGCACAAGGTGTGGGCGACGATGATGACGAATGAGAAACCCGGCGGCCACGGCGAGCGCTCGGTGGCGGTCGGCACGATCGACATGGCGGTGTGGGATGCGGTGGCGAAGATCGAAGGCAAGCCGCTGTTCCAGCTGCTGGCCGAGCGCTACGGCAACGGCCGCGCCGACCGCAAGGTGTTCGTCTATGCCGCGGGCGGCTACTACTGGCCGGGCCAGGGCCTGGAGGGGCTGGAGCGCGAGATGCGCGGCTACCTCGACCGCGGCTATTCGGTCGTGAAGAAGAAGATCGGCGGCGCGTCGCTGGCCGAAGACTGCAAGCGCATCGAGGCCGTGCTGCGCCTGCTGGGGCCGGGGCAGAAGCTGGCGGTCGACGCGAACGGGCGCTTCGACCTGAAGACTGCCATCGCGTATGCGAAGGCGCTGTCGCAGTACGACCTGTTCTGGTACGAGGAAGCTGGCGATCCGCTCGACTATGCCTTGCAGGCCGAGCTGGCGCAGCACTATGCCGGGCCGATGGCCACCGGCGAGAACCTGTTCTCGATGCAGGATGCGCGCAACCTGATCCGCTACGGGGGCATGCGGCCCGACCGCGACTGGCTGCAGTTCGACTGCGCGCTGAGCTACGGGCTGGTCGAGTACCTGCGCACGCTGGAGATGCTGAAGGCGCACGGCTGGTCGGCATCGCGTTGCGTGCCGCATGGCGGGCACCAGATGTCGCTGGCCATCGCGGCCGGGCTGGGCCTGGGCGGCAACGAGTCGTACCCGGACCTGTTCCAGCCCTACGGCGGCTTCCCCGACGGCGTGAAGGTCGACAACGGGTACGTCACCTTGCCGGAGCTGCCGGGGATCGGCTTCGAGGGGAAGGCGGATCTGTACGCGCAGATGAAGGCGCTGGCGGGCTGAGTTGTCGATTCGGCCGGTCGTCGTTCGTCGTGGGGGTGAGGCGGTGGAATCGTTCCACCACGCCACGGATCGACAAAGGACCGAATCATGCATTTGCGGACCGACGCGCTGCACGCGCACTACCGTTGGATCATCGTGGCCGCAGGCGGCGTGCTCGGCTGCGTGGCGATCGGCGGGCTGTTCTCGCTGCCGGTGTTCCTGCGGCCGATCGCGCAGGACACGGGCTGGTCCACCACGGGGATCTCCACCGCGATGACACTGGCCTTCGTGGCGCTCGCGCTCGGCAGCATCGCCTGGGGCTGGCTCAGCGACCGCGTGGGCCCGCGCATCGCGGTGCTGGCCGGCTCCGTGCTGCTCACCGCCGGGCTCGCGCTGTCCAGCCTGGCGACCTCGCTGCTCGCGTTCCAGTTGTCGTTCGGCGCTGTCGTCGGCTTCAGCGCGGCAGCCATCTTTGCGCCGATGATGGCGTGCGTCACCGGGTGGTTCGACACGCGGCGCAGCCTGGCGGTGTCACTGGTGTCGGCCGGCATGGGCATGGCGCCGATGACCATGTCGCCGCTGGCCGCGTGGCTGGTGCAGGGCCACGACTGGCGAACCTCGCTGCAGGTCATCGCGGCGCTGGCCGCGGCCATCATGGTGCCGGTGGCGCTGCTGGTGCGCCGCCCGCCGGCGCTTGCGCAAGCCCCGTCTGCAGCGGCACCGGGCGCGGCGCCGGAGCCGGCCACCTCCGTCGGGCAGGCGATGCGATCCGCGCCGTTCCTGATCCTGGTGCTGACGAGCTTCCTGAGCTGCGCCACCCACTCGGGGCCGATCTTCCACACGGTGAGCTACGCCGTCACCTGCGGCATCCCGCTGATGGCGGCGGTGTCGATCTACAGCCTGGAAGGGCTCGCGGGCATGGGCGGGCGCCTCGTGTTCGGGCTGCTGGGCGACCGCTTCGGGGCCGCGCGCGTGCTGGTGCTGGCGCTGCTCGCCCAGGCGATCGTGGTGCTGGGCTATGTGGCCGCGCGCCAGCTGGGGAGCTTCTACGCCGTCGCCGCGTTGTTCGGTTTCACCTATGCGGGCGTGATGCCGCTGTTCGCCGTGCTGGCGCGCGAGAATTTTCCGTTGCGCATGATGGGCACGGTGATCGGCGGCATCACGATGGCCAGCAGCCTCGGCATGGCGCTCGGGCCGGTGCTGGGCGGGTTGATCTACGACGCGTGGTCCAGCTATGCGTGGCTGTTCATCGGCGCATTCGCGCTGGGCATCGGGGCCTTCCTGTCGGCGCTGGCGTTCACGCGGCTGCCGCGGCGCCAGGCGATCGGTGCGGTGGCCTGAGCCTGGCGGGCTGCTCGGCAGGGAGCTGGGAGATCAATACTTCGCGGCTCGCGAGTGCAGCCGTTCAGACAGAGCCGGCACCGCTTCGGGTGGATCCGTCCGGATCGATGAAGGTCGCCTCTCGGCAAGAGCAGTCGCCCAGCGGCCACGCCCAATCGTCACCTCACCCTAAGGCCAGCCGACGCCGGGTGCCGGAGCCTGGGCGGTGAGGACTTGACCCGTGCGAGGCTCGGCGAACATGCCGGTGGGACCGTTCCATGTGGTCGCCATCATGAACAAGGTACGCCCGTCCGCACCACCGAGTGCGCAGGCGAAGCAGCCGCGGTCTATCTCGACCCTCTGCAGCACCTCACCGCCTTCTCGAACGCGCACGCAACGCTTGTTGGGGACGTCCGAGTACCAGACGGCACCGTCCGCGTCGAGACAGATGCCGTCCGGGACACCATCGCCAAGATCCGCCCACACCCGCCGCCCGGACAGGCTGCCATCCGCGCTGATGTCGAAGGCAGAGAGCCGATTCGCGTAGGACTCCGCGACGATCAGCGTCGCGTTGTCGGGCGTGACCAGCATGCCGTTCGGAAAGGCGAGGCCATCGGCCACCCGACGAGCCGATCCATTGGGACTGACCAGAGCGACGATGCCCGGAGCGAACGGCTCGCCGGCCATGAGGTCGAAGCCGATGCCGTTGACGTATGCGTTGCCCCGTCCGTCCACGACCAGTTCGTTTCCCGCTGGCGGCGTGGAGACCTGGCTCAGGTCGCCATGGGTCACCAGCCTGCCATCCAACTCCTTGCGGAGCAGAAGGCCGTCCCGCGCCGAAACGAGAAGCAAACGCCCATCCGGCAGCCAGCCGACGCAGCATGGAAACGACGGCGCCCGCAGGACGACTTCGCTGTTGCCATCGAGATCAACCGCAATGACCTCGCGCGAGCCCCAGTCGGAGAACCACAGGCGGTCTTCGTGCCAGCGTGGTTGCTCGCCGAAGACGATGCCGGTCATCAGGATCGTGAGGCTCGTCCGGCGGTCCATCGTGGCCTCACTTGCCGTCGAAGGCAGCTTGCAGCGCCGCGATGTCGAGCTTGGTCATCTGCATCATCGCGGCCATCGCGCGCTGTGCCTTGGTGGCGTCGGGGCTCTTGAGCATGTCGATCATGGCGCGTGGCACGATCTGCCACGAGAGACCGAACTTGTCCTTCAGCCAGCCGCACTGGCCGGTGGAGCCGCCTTCGCTCAGGCGCGCCCACAGGCGGTCGACCTCGGCCTGGTCGGCACAGTCCACCGAGATCGAGATCGCCTCGGTGAACGGAAACTGCGGGCCGGCGTTGAGGGCCATGAACTCCTGCCCCTCGATGACGAAGCGCATCGTCAACACCTTGCCCTTGAGCGAGGGCACCGCGTCACCGTAGTGCGACACCTCGAGCACCTTGCCGTTCCTGAAGATCGACAGGTAGTGCTCGACGGCCTCGTCGGCGTTGAAGTTGAACCAGAGGCAGGGGGTCAGCTTTTGCATGGATGTCTCCTGGGGTGGTTGAAGGCTCAGGCGCGACCGCGCCGTGCAGCCGAGGGGGAAGGACGGGAACGGGTGGCGCTCGCGAGGGGCGCTGCCGGCAGCAGCGACGCCACGTACTGGTGGAGGTGCGCGATGGCGCGGCGGGCCGCGGCGGCATCGTGCTGGGCCTTGGCAAGGATGAAGGCACCCTGGATGGCGGCTTGCGCGAAGAGCGCGACATCCAGCGGATCCCACTTCGCCTTGGGTGCATGCAGGCGCTTGGCCTCGACCAGGTCCGCCGCCACGGTTTTGGCGTGGAAGAGGATGGCCCGGTTGCAGGCGTCGCGGATGTCGGGGTGCGTGCTGTAGGTCTCCTGCACCATGGTGCCCAGCAGGCAGGTGAAGTCGGGCAGGTCGCCCTGGATCAGCGCAGCGCGGAAGTCGATGTAGGCCAGCACGCGTTCACGCGGATCGGCCACGCTGCGGAACGGGGCGCTTTCGAAGAGGTTGCCGGTGACGCCCGTCCAGTGCTCGGTGGCAGCGACGGCCAGGTCGTCCTTGCCCTTGAAGTGATGGAAGAAGCTGCCCTTGGTGACACCTGCCTCGCGGCAGATGTCATCGACCGAGCTGCCGGCATACCCCTGCACGCGAATCACGTGCAGCGCCGCGTCGAGCAGCTTTCTCTTGGGGCCTTCGGCGAGTTCCAACATCCCGCACTCCATACCGCTTGGTCGGTATGGAGACAATACCGATCAATCGGTATGGTGTCAAGCGGGGACCCGGATTGGCATTCGACCTAAGTACCCCAGTTCAGCCAGGCGTCCTAGCAACGCCCCGCAAAGCCGCCGACCAATGCCTTGGCCGCGCGTGTCCTCCCTCTCAGTTCGACGCCCTCCGGCACGCATACGGCGTGCCGGGATGCGGGCCTTCGATCAGCGTTTCCCAAACTGATGGATCGGATACCTGCGGTCGCTGCTCTCCCCTTCATGGGCGCTACCTGCTCGCGCATCCCAACCATGACCTCGCGATCCTCGGGATGGATCGAGTGATGAATCGTCGTCAAGACTCAGGAACTCCACAAAAGCCCTCACGGTCGGCGACAACTCTCGGCTGCTCGGGAAGACTACGCTGACCTCCACCGGCGGAAGAGTCCATTCCGGAAACAAGTGAACAAGTCGTCCGGCCTTGATATCGGGCGCACACAGGTAGCCCGACAGGCACCCCAGGCCGACGCCGGCAACCACTTGTCGGTGAATCAACAGAGGATCGTTGATGCTCAGACGCGGCTTGAGTTCGAACCTCTTCTCCTCGCCGTATCGTCCCGAGCCCGACTGCGATGAGTTGCGAGTCGGTCGTCGGTCCTATGCGCACCGTGACGTCGACGCTCTCAGCGATCAGGTCAACGGTTCGACGGGTCAGCTCCAGCGCCACGTTGACATCGGGGTAGCGCTCCAGGAACTCCGGCAGCAGATCGGACAGCACGTTGTACCCGAAGCCGAAGGATTGACTCAAAGTGAACCAGCGAGGGCCGCTTGAGGGCCGGATACCTCTGCGGGGAGCCTCAATCGTAAACAAGCGACCGTTCCGCCACGGGAACACCGTGTTCCCGCTGCCATGTGCGCCGTCTGGCAGACTGCCCGGGCTGATCGCGCTTCAATGAGTTTGTCATATCACCTTGGTGGCACCCGCGAACGAAGGACCGGACGGCACATCGTGGCCATGGCCAACCCTGCAACCCGATCAACAACCAGGAGATGAAGATGAGCAAATCCCAGGAGGCGAAGAAGGTACTGTTCGTGGGCCAGCAACCTGAGACGGTCGACTTCACGGATCCGGCATTGCCGCCCGGTTTCGACGCCACCAAGATCAATGCCGGCATCGCCCTCGGCATGAAGCAGATGGCGGACCGAGGCTGGTATGCGGACCTCTGTCTCGTGCGCCCCGACGAGTCCGCGACAACCGTGCTGGAGCAGCAACTCTCCACCGTCTCCTACGAACATGAACGTGTGCACCCACGCGTTGATGCGCTTCCCTCACCTCCACGTTTCATAGCTTCATGCCCTCACCCTCTCCTCTTCTGAAATCCCGCCAGCAACAGCTCTGGTCCGGCGTTCTGTGCGTGCTGCTGAGCGCGTGCGGCGGGGGAGGCGGTGGCGAGGCGGCCCCGCCCCCACCGGGCCTGGGCGCGCCGGCCCCCGCTCCGGTGCCGGACACCGCGGCACCCACGGTGTCCGCCAGCGTGAACGTGGGCAGCGACACCGTCACCTTCACCGCCACGGCTTCCGACAACGTGGGCGTGACCGAGGTCGTGTTCCGGATGGATGGCGATGCGCTGGAAGGCACCATCGCCACCAAGCCCAACGAGGGCAGGTTCTCGCTGCCGATCTCGATCAACTTGATCGCCGACGGCACGCACAGCGTGGTTGCGCGAGCCCGCGACGCGGCCGGCAACAGCAAGGATTCCAGCGCAGTCAGCTTCGTGGTCCAGCGCAGCAGCACTCCCCCGGAGCCGCCCACCGTCACCGCCAGCGTGGACGGCAATTTCGGGCTGGTCCGGTTCTCCGCCGTCAAGAACATCGTCAACGTCCACCGCGTGGATTTCTTCGTGGATGGCCAATCCGTGGGCCTCTCTCGGGGCACTGACGGTGACGTGCAGTTCCTGGCCTTCGACGTGCGCGGGCTGGCCGACGGCCGCCACAGCGTGGTGGCGCGGGGGGGC
>NZ_JBFUGW010000259.1:0-8745 GCF_056402735.1 Rhizobacter sp. P3_C12 | reverse complement strand
CGGCTTCGCGGCGTCGCCGAAGGCGAGCAGGCCGCGCAGCCGCGGCACCGCGCCCGCCTCGCCCAGCCACGAGACGGTGCGGCCCTCGGCCTGCAACGCATCGGCCCGCGCCTGCAGCGGCGACAGGTCGATGCCCTGCTCCACCATGAAGCGGCTGCTGCCGAGCCACAGCGCGCGCCCGCCGACCTCGCCCGACAGGCCCCGGCCGGCGACGCTGCGCACCTGGCCGGCCGTCGTGATCGCGAGGCCGTCGTGCTTCGCCGCGGCCAGCACCGCCGCCGCCAGCGTGTGCTCGCTGCCGGCCTGCAGCGCCGCGCTGTCGGCGAGCAGCGCCTGCGCATCGCCGTCCGCCGGCTCGCACGCGACGAGCTCCGGCCGGCCCTCGGTCAGCGTGCCGGTCTTGTCGAACGCGACGATGTCGACCTGCCGCGCGCGTTCCAGCGCCTCGGCGTCCTTGATCAGGATGCCGCGCCGCGCCGCGACGCYGGTGCCCGCCATCAGCGCCGCCGGCGTCGCCAGGCCCAGCGCGCACGGGCAGGCGATCACCAGCACCGCCACCGCGTTCAGCACCGCCTGCTCCCAGCCCCCGGTCGCCACGCCCCAGCCAAGCAGCGTGACGAAGGCGAGCGCCAGCACGACCGGCACGAACACCGCGCTGACGCGGTCGACCAGCTGCTGGATCGGCGCCTTCTTCGCCTGCGCCGATTCGACCAGGTGGACGATGCGCGACAGCGCCGACGCGGCGCCGAGCGTCGTCGCACGCACCAGCAGCAGCCCTTCGCCGTTGACCGCCCCGCCGATGACGCGCGCGCCCGGCTGGCGCAGCACCGGCAGGCCTTCGCCGGTGATCAGCGATTCATCGACATGGCTCTCGCCTTCGAGCACCTCGCCATCGACCGGCATGCGCTCGCCGGCCCGCACGACGACGAGGTCGCCGACCTGCAGCTGCGCGATCGGCAGGTCGCGCTCGACGCCGTCGCGGCGCACCCGCGCCGTCTGCGGGCGCAGTGCGTTCAGCGCCTGGATCGCATCGGTGGCCTGGCGCTTCGCGCGCTGCTCCAGCCACTTGCCGAGCAGCACCAGCGTGATCACCACCGCCGACGCCTCGAAATACAGGTGGCCGTGGCCGCCCTGCGCCCCGTGCACCAGCAGCTGCTGCACGCTGAGCCCGAAGGCGGCCGAGGTGCCGAGCGCGACCAGCAGGTCCATGTTGCCGGTGCGCGCGCGCAGCGCCTTCCAGCCGGCGCGGTAGAAGCGGGCGCCGAGCACGAACTGCACCGGCGCCGCGAGCAGCAGCTGCAGCCAGCCCGGCAGCATCGCGTCGACACCGGCGAGCGACAGCAGCATCGGCAGCACCAGTGGCAGCGACAACGCAGCGGCCGCGATCACCGGCCAGGCCGGGGCTGCGGCCGCGGGCGCCTCGTCGTCCTCGTGCACATGCGCCGCATAGCCCGCGTTCTCGACGGCCGCGAGCAGCGCCGCCGCATCGCCGCTGCTCGTCTGCACCTCGGCGCGCTCGGTCGCCAGGTTGACGGTCGCCGACAGCACGCCCGGCACGCGCTGCAAGGCTTTCTCGACGCGCGTGACGCACGACGCGCAGGTCATGCCGTCGATGCTGAGGGACAGGGAATTCGTGTTCATGACGCGACTGTCGACCTTACCATCATGGCAAGGTCAAGGCCTTGTGCGTCGTGGGGCTTCGCGCCGAGGCTTGACCCTGCCACCGTGGCAAGCTTCACAGTGCGTGACTGTCGACCGATGTCATTGGAGAGAGAGATGATCGAATTTCAAGTGGACGGGATGAGCTGCGGCCACTGCGTCAAGGCGGTGACACAGGCGCTGAAAGAGGCGGATCCGCACGCGCTGGTGGTGGTGAACCTGGCGGAACACACCGTCGAGGTGGAATCGGCGTCGGACCGGAGCCTCCTCGCGGCGGCGCTGACCGAGGCGGGGTACCCGCCCCGGTAGCCTCAGTGGCTGCGGATCATCGTGCCGTAGGCCTGTTCCGTCAGGATCTCGAGCAGCATCGCGTGCGGCACGCGGCCGTCGATGATGTGCACGGTGTTCACGCCGTTCTTCGCGGCGTCGAGCGCCGACGCGATCTTCGGCAGCATGCCGCCGCTGATCGTGCCGTCGTCGAACAGCTCGTCGATCTCGCGCGCCGACAGGTTGGTCAGCAGCTTGCCCTGCTTGTCGAGCACGCCGGGGATGTTGGTCAGCATCAGCAGCTTCTCGGCCTTCAGCACCTCGGCCAGCTTGCCGGCCACCACGTCGGCGTTGATGTTGTAGTTCTCGTTCTCCGAGCCGAAGCCGAGCGGCGAGATCACCGGGATGAACTGGTCGTCCTGCAGCGCCTTGACGACCGACGGGTCGATCGACTCGATCTCGCCGACCTGGCCGACATCGTGCACCTTGGTCGGGTCGTCGCGGTCGACCATCTTCAGCTTGTGCGCGCGGATCAGCCCGCCGTCACGCCCGGTCAGGCCGACGGCCTTGCCGCCGACCGCATTGATCAGCCCGACGATGTCCTGCTGCACCTGGCCGGCCAGCACCCACTCGACCACTTCCATGGTCTCCTCGTCGGTGACGCGCATGCCCTGGATGAAGGTGCCCTTCTTGCCGATCTTGGCCAGCGCGTCCTCGATCTGCGGCCCGCCGCCGTGCACCACCACCGGGTTGATGCCCACCAGCTTCAGCAGCACCACGTCTTCGGCGAAATCCTGCTGCAGCGCCGGATCGGTCATCGCGTTGCCGCCGTACTTGATGACCATGGTCTTGCCATGGAACTTGCGGATGTACGGCAAGGCCTGCGCCAGGATCTCCGCCTTGTCGCGCGGGGCGATGTGCGAGAGATCGGGACCGTGGTTGTGACCGACGGGCTTGTCGGCGGGGGGCTCGTTGTTCATGAGGAGGCTTTCCGGAACGCGGCCGCCACGGACCGCTGCGGCGCGAATTGTAGGGTCGGGATTCAGGTCGTGTGCACGCCGCGTCCGGTCGGGGGCACGCCGCCCGGCGCATCCTTCGACAGCGCCATCACGATGCCGCACAGCTCCTGGGCCCGCTGCTGGCCGCACACCTGCGTCAGCAGCTCCAGCTGGCGCTCCAGCACCTGCAGGCTCGCCAGCCGCTCGCGCACGTGCGCCAGGTGGCCCTCGATCACCGCATCCACCTTCGAGCAATCGGCCTGCGGGTGGTCCAGGAAGTCGAGCAGCGGGCGCACCTCGTCCAGGCTCATGTCCAGCGACCGGCAGTTGCGAATGAAGCGCAGCCGTTGCACATCGGCCTCGGTGTAGCGGCGGTAATTGTTGCCGGCACGCGCCGGCAGCGGCAGCAGCCCGGCCTTCTCGTAGTGCCGGATGGTGTCGGCCGGCACGCCGGTGGCTTCGGATACATCCTTGATGCGCATGGGGACTTGACCTTGGAGGGACTCCAGGCTTTCGAATGTGCCACAGCGCTTCCGCCTTGCCACGAGTTGTCCATGTCACGACATTGCTGCGATCACGACCACCAGAGCCCTGCCCACGCCCATGACGGGGCCGGCGGCCACGGCCATTCCCATGACCACCTGCCCACCGGCCCGGTGTCGGCCGCCTACCGCCGCGTGCTGTGGGTCGCGCTGGTGCTGAACGCCGGCATGGCCGTGCTGGAGATCGGCGGCGGCGTGCATGCCGATTCGGCCTCGCTGCTGGCCGATGCGGCCGATTTCTTCGGCGATGCCGTCAACTACGGGCTGAGCCTGGTCGCTCTCGGCATGGCCGCGGTCTGGCGGCCGCGGGTCGCCTGGTTCAAGGGCGCGACGATGGCGGTCTATGGCGCCGGCGTGCTGGGGCTGGCGCTGTGGCACGCCTGGTACGGCGCGTCGCCGGCACCGGCCACGATGGGCTGGATCGGCGGGCTGGCGCTGGCGGTGAACCTGGGCGTCGCGCTGCTGCTCTACCGCTTCCGCGAGGGCGATGCCAACATGCGCTCGGTGTGGTTGTGCAGCCGCAACGATGCGATCGGCAATGCCGCGGTGCTGCTGGCGGCGGTCGGCGTGTTCGGCACCGGCACGATGTGGCCCGATGTGGTGGTCGCGCTGCTGATGGCCGGCCTCGGCCTGCAGGGCGGCATCGCGGTGATGCGGCATGCCCGGACCGAGTTGCGGCAGGCCCTTGTGACCGGCGCATCGGCCCCCACCTGAGGGCCGCAAGCCTCCTTTATCGAGGTCCTCCTGAAAGAGAAAGGCAAACGGACATGAAACGACTTCTTGCCATGCTGGCCTTCGTGGCCATGGGTCTGGTGTCGGCCGCGGCGTTCGCGCTGCCGTCCGTCACCGAGGTGCAGGCCGAGGTGCAGAAGGGCAATTACGCCCAGGCCGAGGTGCTGATGCGCGACGTGGTCGCGGCCAAGCCCGGCAGCGCGAAGGCGCACTACGTCTACGCCGAGATCCTGGCGCACAACAAGCGCTTCGAGTTCGCGCTGCAGGAGGCCCGCCTCGCGCAGCAGCTCGACCCGGCGATCGGCTTCACGCAGCCCGACAAGTTCAAGAGCTTCGAGCAGTTGCTGGAGCGTGAGCAGCGCGCCACCACCTCGGCCGGCGGCACGGCAGCCGGTACCGGCACCGCGGTGCAGGCGCCGCGCGCCGCCGCACAGCGCGGCAGCGGCATCCCCGGCTGGATCTGGGGCGTCGGCTTCGCGGTGATCGCGGTGCTGCTGTGGCGCATGTTCAGCGCCCGCCGCAACGCGCAGTCGATGACGCCCGCCTACGGCGGCATGCAGAGCGGCGGCTACGGCCCCAACTACAGCCCGATGGGCGGCGGCCAGGGCAGCGGCATGCTGGGCACCGGCCTCGCAGCGGCAGGCGGCTTCGCGGCCGGCATGCTCGCCGAGAAGATGCTGGACGGCAACCGCGACGGCGGCTCCTCGTCGGCCAGCCATGCGTCGGATGGGGGCATGAGCCCTGGCTACTTCGACAACGGCGCGGCCGATGAGCTGTCGAACCGCTCGGTCGATTTCGGCTCGGGCGGCGACTGGGACAGCGGTGGCGGTGGCGGGGGTGGCTCGGACGGCGGCGGCAGCGACGGCTGGTGACCGCCGCGGCGGGTAGCCGTCATCACCCGGCGCCCGGTGCCGGGTTCAGCACCGCGTGCACGATGCCGCCCAGTTGCTCCAGCGTGTACTCCTTCTGCATCAGGCCCTTGACGCCGGCCTGCTGCGCCGCGGCCCGCATCTCGTCGGAGATGAAGCCCGAGCTGATCACCACCGGCAGGTCGGCGCGGATGCGCGCGATCTCGACCGCCAGCTCCATGCCGGTCAGCTCCGGCATGTTGTAGTCGGTCACCACCAGGTCGTAGCCCGCGGGGTCGGCCTGCAGCTTGGCCGCCGCCTCGCGCGGCTGGTCGATGCCGGTCACGCGGTAGCCGGCGCGCTGCAGCAGGCTCTCCACCATCAGCAGCATCGCCGGGTCGTCGTCGACCACCATCACGTGCTGGCCGCGGCCCGCCGGCACGCGCACCGGCTCGGCGGTGGCGTCGCCGCGCTGCGGCCGGTGCGGCAGCAGCGGGAAGTAGAGGTGGAAGGTGCTGCCGCGCCCCGGCTCGCTGTCGACATCGATCGCGCCGGCATGCGCCGTGATGATGCCGTGCACCACCGAGAGCCCGAGGCCGGTGCCCTGCCCGACCCGCTTGGTGGTGAAGAACGGCTCGAACACGCGGGCACGCGTGGCCTCGTCCATGCCGACGCCGTTGTCGGCCACCCACAGGTGCACGCACGGCCCGGGCGCCAGTTCGCCCAGGCGCTGCGCCTCGTCGGCGTCGATGCGGCGCTCGTCCAGCCCGATCGTGATGCGCCCGCTGCTGCCCTGCAGCGCATGCCAGGCGTTGGTGCACAGGTTCAGCAGGATCTGCTGCACATGCGTGGCGTCCGCGCTGACGAACAGCGGCCGGTCCTCGAGCACCAGCACCAGCTCGACCGTCGCCGGCAGCGTCGAGCGGAGCAGCGCGATCGACTCCTCGATCATCGGCCGCATCGGCTGGCTCACCAGCTCGTGCGGCTGCATGCGGCTGAACGCGAGGATCTTCTGCACCAGGCTGCGCGCGCGCACGCCGGCCATCTCGATCTGCTTCAGCGGCGGCGTCGCGCCGTGCGCGTCGTCGAGCCGGTCGCGCGCCAGCGACACGTTGCCGAGGATGGCCGCGAGGATGTTGTTGAAATCGTGCGCGATGCCGCCGGCCAGCGTGCCGATCGCCTCCATCTTCTGCGACTCGCGCAGCTGTGCCTCGAGCAGCGCGCGCCGGGCCTCGGCCTGCTTGCGCTCGCTGATGTCGGTCACCATGCCGAGCGAGCCGACGTAGCGGTCGGCCTCGTCGAACACCGGCGTGACCGACATCGACACCCACAGCGGCTGCCCTTCGCTGCGCAGCATGCGCAGCTCGACGGCCTCGACGGTGCCCGGCCGGCGGCTCGCCAGCACGGCCGGCGCCAGCAGCCCGCCGGGGTCGTCGACGAACTCGGCGAGCGGGCGCTCCAGCATGTCGGCCGCGCCCTGGCCGAGCAGGCGCAGCAGCTTCGGGTTGACGAAGGACAGGCAGGCCTGCGCGTTGACGAGCCAGATGCCCTCGTTCGCGGTTTCGACGATGCGGCGGTAGCGCAGCTCGCTGTCGCGCAGCTCGCGCGTCATCACGCGCGCGACGCTGTAGGCGCGCATGCGCCCGGTCGTGAGCTGCCAGGTGAGCGCGGCCAGCAGCAGGCTCAGCCCGATGCCGGCGAAGCCGATGGTGCGCGCCGATTCGCGGTGGTGGCGCGCCTCGAACTCCGGCGTGCTGCGCACCTGCACCGTCCAGCTCTGGCCGGCCACGCCGATGTACTCCTGCGCCTCGAAGCGCGCCGGCTGGCGGTCGGCCTCCGGCCCGATCGAGCGGTACATCAGCGCGTCGTCGCTCAGCTGGACGCCGTCGTAGATGCGCAGGTCCAGGCCCGGCGTCGACTCGCCGTACAGGCTGGACATCAGGTCGCCGATGCGAAAACCCGCCCACACCCAGGCCACCACGTGGCGCCGGCGCGCGGCCACGCTGTCGGCCGGCTGCCCCGGCGCGTACAGCGGCAGCAGCATCAGGAAGCCGTACTGCGGCGCGTGGTCGGGCTCGGTGACGAGGCGGATGCGCCCGGTGATCGCGACGCTGCCGGAGTCGCGCGCCTTGTCGAGCGCGGCCCGGCGCGACGGGTCGGTGGAGATGTCGTAGCCGAGCGCGCTCAGGCTGCGCCCGACCGCCGGGGCGATGTAGGTGACCGGCACATAGCTCGCGCGCGGCCCGGGCGGGCGCACCTGGTAGCCCGGCACGCCGGACAGGCGCTGCGCCGCCTCGTGGGCCGCCACGTCGGGCCCCTGCACCAATGGCCCGTAGGCGATGGCCTGCAGGCCGTTGAAGTCGACGCCGACCAGCAGCGCCTCGACATAGCGGTCGAAGTGCGCGCGGTCGACCGAGCCGGACGCGAGGAACAGGCCCTGCACGCCGCGCAGCATCTGCTCGTAGGCAGCCATGCGCTGCTCGATGCGGCTGGTGGCCTGGCGCAGCCCGAAGTCGAAGCTCGCACGCAGCGCGGCCGTCTCGGACGCGCGCTCGTGGTGCCACGCAAGTGCGGTGACCGTCAGCGAGACGGCCCCGACCAGCAGCGACATCAGCAGCGGAAGGGCTCGCTTCACACCGGGCCCGTGCTCAGAACWGCGTCATCGTGCGCGCCAGCTCGGCCGAGAAGTACTTCTCGAAGATGCGCTGGATGCTGCCGTCGGCCCGCATCTCGTCGATCAGCGCGCGCCAGGCCTGCTGCTGCGCGGGCGACACCGACTTCTTCGACATGATCAGCCCGTGCGGCACCGCCGGGTCGTCGAACTCGACGATGCGCGTCTGCGCGCGGATCGTGCCCTGCTGCACCGTCGGGTAGTCGAAGGGCTCGATGATCATCGCCTGCACGCGGTTGTCGAGCAGCACCTGGTACAGCGGCTCGAGGCTGGACGCATGGCTCACGCGGCCCTGCGCATCGAGCGCGTCGACCAGGCGGTTGGCGGTCGGGCTGTAGCGGAAGCTGCGGATCACGCCGAGCCTGAGCTGCGGGTTGCGCTCGAAATCGGCCAGCGCGGCGACGTTGGCATCCTGGCGCACCAGCAGGTAGTACTTGTTCGACACGTACCAGGCGAACGCGGCGAACTGCTCGCGCGCCGGGTTGGTGATGCCCGACAGGCTGAAGTCGAGCGCGCCGCCCTCGATCAGCTGCCAGATGCGCGCGCGCGGCAGCACCGAGACGATGAACTTGCAACCGCTGCGGCGCGACAATTCGTCGGCGATGTCCTTGTCGATGCCCTCGCCGGTGACGGCCGAATAGAGCAGGCCGTGCTCGTGCAGCGCGAGGCTCATCGGGCGGGGGCAATCGGGCTTGTCGGCCGCGACGGCGACCGTCGGAACACCGCCGGCGGCCAGGAACAGCGCACACGCCCAGCCCGGCAACCAACGCAACGACATCTGCATGCTCGATCCAACCCCCTCGGCCCGCAGCATAGTCCCGCCGCGGGCCGCGCGGCCCCGGGACTTGCCGCAACGAACGGGAAAATGCCACGGCCACGGCGGCCGGGACGGCAGAATCGGCGCTTCGATGACGGTCTCCTTTCCTCGCTCCCTCCCGCTCTGCGCCCTGCGAGCGGCCCGCCTCGGGCTCGCGGCGCTGCTGCTGCTGGCCGGCCGGCCCTGCCTGGCACCGGCCGCTGCGCAGGCC
>NZ_JBFUGW010000258.1:0-8765 GCF_056402735.1 Rhizobacter sp. P3_C12 | reverse complement strand
CCCATGTCCTGCGCATACGGCACCAGCGTGTCGCCGAGCTCGTCCCAGCTGAGCCAGCGGTCGCCTTCCTCGGGCTTGCGCCGCCACGAGCCGAGGTGCACCTCGTAGATGCTGACCGGCGCATCGAGCGCGTTCGACTGCTGGCGCTGCGGCGAGGCCGGCGCGAGCCGCGGCATGTGCGAGACCACGCTCGCGGTGGCCGGCCGCAGCTCGGACTGCAGCGCGTACGGGTCGGCCTTCTGCGGCAGCACGTGGCCGTCGGCGGTGCGGATCTCGTACTTGTAGCGCGCGCCTTCGGCGATGCCGGGCAGGAAGATCTCCCACACGCCGCACTCGCGGCGCAGCCGCATCGGGTGGATGCGGCCGTCCCAGTGGTTGAAGTCGCCGACCACGCTGACGCGCGACGCGTTTGGCGCCCACACTGCGAAGCTCGCGCCGCTGACGCCTTCCATGATCCTCACCTGCGCGCCCAGCGTCTCGTACGGCCGCAGGTGCGTGCCCTCGGCCAGCAGCCACACGTCGAGTTCGCCGAGCACGGGCGGGAAGCGGTAGGGGTCGTCGACGGTGGAGCTGCTGCCGTCGGCCCAGGTGAACTGCAGCCGGTGCGTGCCGGCGGCGCTGCCGAGCATGCCCTCGAACACGCCGTCGGGGTGCAGCTGGGTCAGCAGCGACAGCGGCTGGCCGCTGCTCGCATCGACCGCCAGCGCGGCCCGCGCGCCGGGCTGGAAGCAGCGCAGCCAGCGCTGCCCGCTCGCATCGACGTGCGCGCCGAGCACCGAGAACGGATCGCCGTGGCGGGCGTGGCGGATGTCCTCGATCTCGGCAGCGGTCAGCATGGGGGGCGGTGGCAACGACGGGGTGTCATTGTCAGGCAACCGATCGCAGCGCCGCCGCAGGCTTCAGCTCGGGGTCGATGTTCCAGATGTCGCGCGCGTACTCGCGGATCGTGCGGTCGGACGAGAACACGCCCATGCCGGCCACGTTGGCGATCGCGCGCGCGATCCAGGCCTCGCGGTGGCCGTACAGCGTGTCCACGCGCTGCTGCGCCTGCACGTAGGCATCGTAGTCGGCGAGCAGCAGGTAGTGGTCGCCGCCCCACAGCAGCGAGTCGACGAGCGGGCGGTAGCGGTCGTGCTCGTCGGGCGAGAACAGGCCGCCGGAGATCGCATCGAGCACCGCCTTCAGCGCCGGGTTGCCGTCGTAGTGGCGCATCGGGTGGTAGCCCGAGGCCTTCAGCGCCTGCACCTCGGGCGTCTTCAGCCCGAAGATGAAGATGTTGTCGTCGCCGACGCTCTGGCGGATCTCGATGTTCGCGCCGTCGTCGGTGCCGATCGTCAGCGCGCCGTTCAGCGCGAGCTTCATGTTGCCGGTGCCCGAGGCTTCGGTGCCGGCGGTCGAGATCTGCTCCGACAGGTCGGCGCCCGGCATGATCACCTCGGCCACCGAGACGCCGTAGTTCGGGATGAACACCACGCGCAGCTTGCCGCCGACGCGCGGGTCGGCGTTGACCACCGTGCCCACGTCGTGGATCAGCCGGATGATCGACTTCGCCGTCTGGTACGACGAGGCCGCCTTGCCGGCGAAGATCACGGTGCGCGGCACCCACGGCAGCGTCGGGTTCGCGATGATGGCCAGGTAGCGCGTGACGACGTGCAGCACGTTCAGCAGCTGGCGCTTGTACTCGTGGATGCGCTTGACCTGCACGTCGAACAGGCTGCCCGGGTCGACGTGGATGCCGGTGTGGCGCTGGATGTGCTCGGCCAGCCGCTTCTTGTTGTTGAACTTGATCGCGGCGAACTTGCTGCGGAAGGCCTCGTTGCCGGCGTGCTCCTTCAGCTGCGCGAGCTGGTCGAGGTCGAGCCGCCAGCCGCGGCCGAGCGTCTGGTCGAGCAGGTGCGCGAGACCCGGGTTGGCCTGCGCCAGCCAGCGCCGCGGCGTGACGCCGTTGGTCATGTTCGTGAAGCGGCTCGGGTACAGCGACGCGAAGTCCGCGAAGATGGTCTTGGTCAGCAGCTCGGAGTGCAGCGCCGAGACGCCGTTGACCTTGTGGCTGCCGACGATCGACAGGTTGGCCATGCGCACCCGGCGCTCGCCCGATTCGTCGATCAGCGACAGGCGGCGCAGGAAGCCGTCGTCGCCGGGGCGCTGCTTCGCCGCCAGGTCGAGGAACTCCTGGTTGATGCGGAAGATGATCTCCAGGTGCCGCGGCAGCACCTGCTGCATCAGCGACACCGCCCAGGTCTCGAGCGCCTCGGGCATCAGCGTGTGGTTGGTGTACGAGAAGGTCTTCTGCGTGACCGCCCAGGCATCGGCCCAGGGCATCGCGTGGTCGTCGCACAGCACGCGCATCAGCTCGGCCACGCCGATCGCCGGGTGCGTGTCGTTCAGGTGGATCGCGACCTGGTCGGCCAGGTTGTGCAAGGTGTCGTGCTCGTCGAGGTGGCGGGCGACGATGTCCTGGATCGACGCGCTGGTGAAGAAGTACTCCTGGCGCAGCCGCAGCTCGCGGCCGGCCGGCGTGCTGTCGTTCGGGTACAGCACCCACGAGATGTTCTCGTACTCGTTCTTGACGCTGGCCGCGCGGGCATAGTCGCCGGTGTTGAAGGCGTTCAGGTCGATGTGGGCGGGGGCCGCCGCCTTCCACAGGCGCAGCGTGCTCACCTTCTGCGTGCCGTGGCCGGGGATCACCATGTCGTAGGCCTTGGCCTCGACCGAGCCGGCCGGGCGCCACACCGGGTGCGTCTTGCCGTCGTGCATGTGCTGCTCGACATGGCCGCCGAAGCGCACCGGGTAGCTGATGCCGGGCCGCGGGAACTCCCACGGCGTGCCGTCGGCGAGCCAGGGGTCGGGGTGCTCGACCTGGCGGCCGTGCGCGATGCCCTGCGCGAACATGCCGTACTCGTAGCGGATGCCGTAGCCGAACGACGGCAGGCCGAGCGTGGCCATCGAGTCGAGGAAGCAGGCGGCGAGCCGGCCCAGGCCGCCGTTGCCGAGCGCGGCGTCGGGCTCGTGGTCGGCCACGTCTTCGAGCGTCTGCGCGTGCAGCGCGACCGCCGCGGCGGCCGGTTCGCGCAGGTCGAGCGCGGCGAGCGCGTTCGACAGCGTGCGGCCGATCAGGAACTCCATCGACAGGTAGCAGACGCGGCGGGCCTTGGCGGCGCGCTCGATGGCCTGGGTCTGGACCCAGCGCTCCGACAGCTGCTGGCGCGCGACCTGGGCCACGCCGTGCATCAGGTCGACCGGGGTGGCGGCGGGCGGCGCGACGCCGACGGTCTTCAGCAGCTGCTCGTCGAGGCCGGCCTGCATCTGCTGGGGGGTGATCTGTTGTGTCATGGAGGGGGAGCTCATCGGCGGGGATCCTGCAGTGTGGGCCAGACTTTGCTCGTTTGTCCCGGCGTGCGCAAGCGCGGGGGCAGTGCTTCAATGCGGTGCGGGCCGTGCACAATCGGTGCGCGCCGCGACCCTTCCTGGAGACATCATGCAACCCATCGATCTTGCGTTGAGCCTCGACCTGCCCAAGCGCGCCGTCGCGCTGGTGCTGGCCGGCGGCCGCGGCAGCCGCCTGAAGAACCTGACCGACCGCCGCGCCAAGCCGGCCGTCTACTTCGGCGGCAAGTTCCGCATCATCGATTTCGCGCTGTCGAACTGCCTGAACTCCGGCATCCGGCGCATCGGCGTGATCACGCAGTACAAGTCGCACAGCCTGCTGCGCCACCTGCAGCGCGGCTGGGCCTTCCTGAAGAGCGAGATGAACGAGTTCGTCGACCTGCTGCCGGCCCAGCAGCGCAACGACGACGAGAGCTGGTACCGCGGCACCGCCGACGCCGTCTACCAGAACCAGGACATCCTCGCGAGCTACGGCGCCGACTACGTGGTGGTGCTGGCCGGCGACCACATCTACAAGATGAACTACGCGCTGATGCTGGCCGACCACGTCGCCAAGGGGCGCGAGTGCACGGTGGGCTGCATCGCAGTGCCGCGCGAGGAGGCGGTGGCCTTCGGCGTGATGGCGGTCGACCGCGACAACCACATCACCGAGTTCGTCGAGAAGCCGGCCGACCCGCCGCCGATGCCGGGCCGCCCCGACATGGCGCTCGCGAGCATGGGCATCTACATCTTCAATGCGCGCTACCTCTACAAGGAGCYCGAGCGCGACATGAACGACGCCGATTCGAGCCACGATTTCGGCAAGGACATCATCCCGCGCGCGGTGCGCAACGGGCAGGCCTCGGCGCACCCGTTCGAGCTGAGCTGCGTCAGCACGCGGCACGGCGAGGCGCCGTACTGGCGCGATGTCGGCACCATCGACGCGTACTGGGACGCCAACATCGACCTCACCGCCACCGACCCGCTGCTGAACCTGTACGACAAGCGCTGGCCGATCTGGACGTATCAGGAGCAACTGCCGCCGGCCAAGTTCGTGCACAACCAGGACGACCGCCGCGGCATGGCCGTGGAGTCGCTGGTGTCGGGCGGCTGCATCGTCTCGGGCGCGGTCACGCGCACCGTGCTGTTCTCGAGCGTGCGGGTGCACTCGCACGCGGTCGTCAGCTGGTCGGTGCTGCTGCCGGGTGCGCAGATCGGCCGCGGCGCGCGGCTCACGCGCGTCGTGGTCGACCGCGCCTGCGTGATCCCCGACGGCATGGTGATCGGCGAGGATGCCGAGCTCGATGCGCAGCGCTTCTACCGTTCCGAGAACGGCATCACCCTTGTCACGCGCGACATGCTCGCGAAACTCACAGCTTGATTGATTCACCGCTTGATCACCGCATGAAAGTCCTCCAGGTCGCCGCTGAAATCTTCCCGCTGGTCAAGACCGGCGGCCTGGCCGACGTGGCCGGCGCCTTGCCCCAGGCGCTGGCGCGCGCCGGCGCCGACGTGCGGCTGGTGCTGCCCGGCCTGCCGGCCATCGCCGACGCGGTGCTGCACCAGAAGACCGTCTGCGAGATTGGCGCGGCCTTCGGCGCGGCGCGCGTGCGGCTGACGCTCGGCACCATGCCGTACAGCCACCTGCCGGTCTACGTGGTCGATGCGCCGTACCTGTACCGGCGCGGCGGCAGCCCGTACCAGGCGCCCGACGGCAACGAGTGGCCGGACAACGCGCAGCGTTTCGCGCTGCTCGGCTGGGTGGCGGCCCACATCGCGGCCGGCGAGTTCGACCCCGACTGGGTGGCCGACGTGCTGCACACGCACGACTGGCACGCGGCGATGGCCTGCGCCTATGCGCACGCGCATGTGCCCACGCGCGCGGCGCGGATCTTCACGGTGCACAACCTGGCCTACCAGGGGTTGTTCCCGGCCGGCGATTTCAACCTGCTGGGGCTGCCGGCGCGCTACATGGCGGCCTCGGGCGTCGAGTACCACAGCCAACTGTCGTTCATGAAGGCGGGGCTGAAGTTCGCCGACCGCGTGACGACCGTCAGCCCGACCTATGCGCGCGAGATCGCGACCCATGAATACGGCTGCGGGCTCGACGGCGTGATCCGCGGTCGTGGTGGTGACGTGCTCGGCATCCTGAACGGCGTCGATCCCGAGGTGTGGAACCCGGCCACCGATGCGGGCATCGCGAAGCGCTACCAGGCCGATTCGCTGGTCGGCAAGGCGGTCTGCAAGCATGCGCTGCAGACCGAGCTGGGGCTGGAGCGGCGGGCCGATGCGCCGGTGTTCGGCGTCGTCAG
Organism: Rhizobacter sp. P3_C12; assembly: GCF_056402735.1. NCBI lineage: Bacteria > Pseudomonadati > Pseudomonadota > Betaproteobacteria > Burkholderiales > Sphaerotilaceae > Rhizobacter > Rhizobacter sp. P3_C12. Next base: position 3,087 of record NZ_JBFUGW010000258.1, on the reverse strand, counting down.
CCGGCTCACCTCGCAGAAAGGGCTCGACCTGGTGCTGGCGGCGCTGCCGGGCATCCTGCAGCGCGGCGGGCAGCTCGCGCTGCAGGGCAACGGCGACCGCGCGCTCGAATCCGCCTTCGAAGGCGCGGCGCGCGCGCACCCGGCGCAGGTGGCGGTGCGCACCGTGTACGACGAGGCGCTCGCGCACCGCATCATCGCCGGCAGCGATGCGCTGCTGATGCCGTCGCGCTTCGAACCCTGCGGGCTGACGCAGCTGTATGCGCTGCGCTATGGCACGCTGCCGGTGGTGCGGCGCGTCGGCGGGCTGGTCGACACGGTGGTCGACACGACCGACGAGACGATCCGCACCGACCGGGCCACCGGCTTCTCGTTCGAGCCGGCCAGCTCGATGGCGCTGGAAGTCACGGTCGACCGGCTGCTGCACGCCTTCGGCCAGCCGGCACTGTGGCAGCAGCTGATGCGCCGCGCGATGGCGCAGGAGTTCTCGTGGGACGTGGCCGCTGCGTCCTACATGCGGCTGTACGCCCAGTGCCGGACGACGAAGTAGGCCGGCCCCCCCATTCGGGGGCGCCAATCTTGTCGATGGAATTTGCGCGCGAACGCGTTCAAAGTTCGCCCCGACCGGCAGTGGCGCCGGCGTGGAGCAGGGCATGCATTTCCAGGAGCAGACGGTCGGCGACTTCAAGATCTACGCCGGGGCGATCGAGGCGGCGCACGGCGGCTACGTGGCCGCGGTGGTGGTGAAGCAGGTGCATGGCAGCGGCGCGCCGTGCGAGGTGTTCCGTGACGAGGCGATGTGCGACGGCCGCTGCTGGACCGACCCGGAGTCCGCGCTGCACTATGCGTTGACGGCCGGCAGATCGGTGATCAGGGACCGGGCGCGGCTCGAGAACGCCTGAGCGCCCCTAGAATCGCCCGATACCCCTTCACCCGACCCCATCATGACCCTTCGCTTGATCGGCCTGACCGGCTTGACCTTTGCCCTGTTCGCCACGGCCTGCGCGAGCCCCGTGCCGGAACCCGAGGCGCCGCCGCAGGACCAGGCGCAGGCGAATGCCGCTCCGCTGTGCGAGGTCAAGCCGCGCATCGGCTCCAACATCGTTGCGCGCGATTGCAGCAAGCCGAAGGTGGACGACGGCTCCCCGGCGGGCGTGCTGCTGGGCACGCGCAACATGCACAAGCCGTCGGCGTCCGGGCACTGACACCGGGCGGCGCATAAGCAACTGCGCATTGCATCGTTGCCGCCACGCGGGGCGGCGCTTAGCGTCGCGGGCTCCGTCATTGTCGAGAGCCCATCGATGCAGTCCCCCGCGCCGTTCCCCGATTCACCGCACGACCCGCGCCGCCGCCTGATGCTGGCGGCGGCCGCGGCCAGCCTGCTGCCCGCCGCCGTGCGCGCTGCCGATGCCGACACCGTGCGCATCGGCTTCCAGAAGTCGTCCACGCTGATGATCTTCCTGAAGTCGCGCGGCACGCTCGAACAGGCGCTGGCACCGCTGAAGGTCCGGGTGACCTGGCATGAGTTCACCTCGGGGCTGCCGCTGCTGGAGGCGTTGAACATCGGCGCGATCGAGCTGAGCGCCGACGTGGCCGATGCGGTGCCGCCGTTCGCGCTGGCCGCCGGCGCGAAGCTCACCTACTGCGCGATCGAGACGCCGTCGCCCCAGGCGCAGGCGATCGTCGTGCCCAGGGATTCCCCGATCACCGATGTCGTGCAACTGAAGGGCCGCAAGGTCGCTTTCGCAAAGGGCGCCGGCGCGCACTACCTGCTGCTGGAGGCGCTCGCGAAGGCCGGCCTGTCGATCGGCGACATCGAGCCGGCCTACCTGAGCCCGGCCGATGCGCGCGCCGCCTTCGAGAACGGCAGCGTGGCCGCCTGGGTGATCTGGGATCCGTTCCTCGCCGCGGTGCAGCGCCAGGCCGGCGCGCGGATCCTGCTCGACGGCGGTTCGCTGTCGAGCTACCGGCGCTTCTACCTCGCCGCGACGCCGTATGCGCAGCGGCGCCCCGACGTGCTGGGCGCCGTGTTCGCCGAGCTGCAGCGGGCCGGAGAGTGGATCAGGAAGAACCCCGGCCCGGCGGCCGAATGGCACGCGCCGGTGATCGGCCTCGATGCCGCGACGGTGACCGCGGCCAACCAGCGGCGCAGCTACAGGGTGCAGGCCGTCGACGCGGAGGCGCTGGCCGAGCAGCAGCGCATCGCGGATGCGTTCACGCAGGCGCACATCCTGCCGCGCCGCGTCGTGATCGCGGACTCGCCGGTGTGGCGGCCCAGCTGACGCCGTACCGAAGGATCTGACGCCACGCGTCGGCCTTGCAACATGATGTGTGGCCGGCGGGGGTGGATCGTGTCGGACAGGGGGCGGATGGCGCGTGGTCCCATGCTTGCATGCCCTGGGGCATGTCATCGTCCCGTTCCCCCATCGGATCCTCGGCCGCGCTGCTGAGCCTGTTCATGCTCGTCGCCTGCGGCGGCGGCAGCGACAGCAGCGAGGTCAGCCAGAACCCGCCGACCGGCAATGCGCCGAGCCCTGCGCCGGCACCGGCACCGGCACCTTCGCCCGCTCCGTCTCCGGCACCCGCACCAGCGCCTTCTCCGGCACCAGCCCCCGCACCAGCCCCCGCACCACCACCAGCACCAGCACCAGCACCAGCACCAGCACCAGCACCAGCACCAGCACCAGCGCCCGCGCCCGCGCCCGCGCCCGCGAGCGACACCGCCTTCTCCGCCATCGACACCAGCAACCGTGCCGAGGTGCTCGCGCGCTACCAGGACGGCTTCATCGCGCTGCGCAAGACCCCTTTCAGCTGGACCGGCAATGTCGCCGGCTGCGCGGCCGGCGACACGCCGCTCGCGTACAAGAACGCGGTGGTCAGGCTGGTCAACTACTACCGCGCGATGGCCGGCCTGCCGGGCGACGTGACGCTGTCGCTTTCGAAATCAGCCCAGGCTCAGCAGGCGGCGCTGATGTTCGATGCGAACGACCAGCTCAGCCACGCGCCGCCCACGACCTGGAAGTGCTACACCGCCGACGGCGCCACCGCCGCCGGCAAATCGAACATCGCCTGGGGCACCAACCTCAACAG
>NZ_JBFUGW010000257.1:0-8839 GCF_056402735.1 Rhizobacter sp. P3_C12 | reverse complement strand
CGACCGGTTGGCCGCCATCGTGCCGGCCACGCCCGACGACAGCACGTGCGTGGTCGACACCGRCAGGCCGTACACGTCGGCCGCGCCGATCGTCAGCATCGCCACCAGCTCGGCCGACGCCCCTTGCGCATAGGTGAGATGGGTCTTGCCGATCTTCTCGCCGACGGTGACCACGATGCGCTTCCAGCCGACCATCGTGCCCAGGCCCAGCGCGATCGCGACCGCCACCTTCACCCACAGCGGGATGAATTTGGTCGCGTCGTCGATCTGCTTCTTGAAGGCCTTCAGGTTGGCGCGCGCATCGGTGTCGAAGCCGGTGCCCTCGGCCTTGTCGAGGAAGCGGATCGCCTCCGATGCGAGATACATGTCGTTACGCACATTCGCGACCGCCTCGGCCGGCACGCGGGCCAGCGAGCCGTGCTGCTTGACCTGGCGGCCGATGCTGCCGGCCATCTCGGCGAGGGCCGGCACCACGTCCGGCGTCAAGGCCTTGGTGCGCACGTAGTCGGACAGCACCTTGCGCGGATCGGCCGGGGTGGCAGCCGGCACGGCGGCCGCGTTGCCGCGCACCAGCGAGCCCTGGGTGGCCTGCGCCATCGCGACGAACTGGGTCACCTGGTCGACCGGCATCGCGCGGTTCAGCGCATAGGCCATCGGCACCGTGCCGACCAGGATCAGCATGATCAGCCCCATGCCCTTCTGGCCGTCGTTCGAGCCGTGCGCGAACGACACGCCGGTGCAGGTCAGCACCAGGAGGCTGCGGATCCACCACGGCGGCGGCCGGTTGCCCTTCGGCTCTTCGTAGAGCGCGCGGTTTTTCACGAAGGCGCGCAGCGCGACCAGCAGCAGCGCCGCGCAGCCGAAGCCCACCAGCGGCGACAGCAGCAGCGAGTAGCCGACCTTGGTGGCTTGCGCCCAGTCGACGCCGCTGGTGCCGTCGCGGCCGTGCATCAGCGCGTTGGCGATGCCCACGCCGATGATCGAGCCGATCAGCGTGTGGGACGACGAGGCCGGCAGCCCGAGCCACCAGGTGCCGAGGTTCCAGACGATCGCGGCGATCAGCAGCGCGAACACCATCGCGAAGCCGGCGCCCGAGCCGACCTGCAGGATCAGCTCGACCGGCAGCAGCGAGATGATGCCGAAGGCCACCGCGCCGCTGGACACCAGCACGCCGAGGAAGTTGAAGAAGCCCGACCAGACCACCGCGATGTTCGGCGGCATCGAATGGGTGTAGATGACGGTCGCGACCGCGTTGGCGGTGTCGTGGAAGCCGTTGACGAACTCGAAGCCGAGCGCGATCAGCAGCGCCACGCCCAGCAGCAGGAAGGGCAGCCAAGTGGTGACCGTGGTGCCGGCCGCGCTGATGTCGCCGACCAGGCTGTAGCCGGTGAACAGCAGGCCGGCGGCGAGCAGGCCGATGAACAGGATCGCCGTCAGCGGGCCGGGCTTGCGGTCCAGCGAGGGGCGCGACGATACGGGCAGCGTGCCGGCGGTGGTGGTGCTGGTGTTCATGGAGCCGGATCGTCGGACGGCGATGTGACAACGGCATGACGGCGGGCTGTCATGGTCCCGTCATGCGGCTGATGCACCGTCAGGCACCTGTGTCTTTCAACCTGCCGTACCCACCATGAGCGTGAACCCCGAACAAGACGAGTGGATGCAGCGCATCCACCGCGACCTGATGGACAGCTACGACGAGGAGCTCGAGCTGGAGATCGAGGACCGCGACCCGGACGGCACGCCGTCGGACCGTGAGCAGCGCCGCAGCTACTTCCGCGAGCTGTTCCGGCTGCAGGGCGAGCTGGTGAAGCTGCAGGACTGGGTGGTCGGCACGCGGCAGAAGGTGGTGATCCTGTTCGAGGGGCGCGACGCGGCCGGCAAGGGCGGCGTGATCAAGCGCATCACGCAGCGGCTGAACCCGCGGGTGTGCCGTGTTGCCGCGCTGCCGGCGCCGAACGACCGCGAGCGCACGCAGTGGTATTTCCAGCGCTATGCGACGCACCTGCCGGCGGCCGGCGAGATCGTGCTGTTCGACCGCAGCTGGTACAACCGTGCCGGCGTCGAGCGGGTGATGGGCTTCTGCACCGACGACGAGTACGAGGAGTTCTTCCGCACCGTGCCCGAGTTCGAGAAGATGCTGGTGCGCTCGGGCATCGTGCTGCTGAAGTACTGGTTCTCGATCACCGATGAAGAGCAGCACCTGCGCTTCCTTGGCCGCATCCACGATCCGCTGAAGCAGTGGAAGCTGAGCCCGATGGACCTGGAGTCGCGCCGCCGCTGGGAGGACTACACCAAGGCCAAGGAGATCATGCTGGAGCGCACGCACATCGCCGAGGCGCCGTGGTGGGTGGTGCAGGCGGTCGACAAGAAGAAGGCGCGGCTCAATTGCATCGCGCATTTGCTGGGGCAGCTGCCGTATGGGGAGGTGGCGCATGCGCCGATCGAGTTGCCGCAGCGGGTGCGGCACGATGATTACTTCCGGCAGCCGGTGCCTGAGCAGATGATCGTGCCTGAGGTGTACTGAACGTCTGTTGGCGCTTGCAAAGGCGCGGGYGGGGAGGCTGKGGCTCGCCGGTCGGTGCGGTCATCGCCCCTGGCGGGGCGMTGACTCCCCTSCGCTGRCTGGTTTCATGGCCCGTCGCCCAAACTCCCGCCACTCRCTTCGCTCGTTGTGGTCAAACAGTGGGCGACAGTCAGTKGACGAAGCGTGCTGCGCACGCGGGCCAAGAAACCAGCCAGCTCCGGCGCCCCGCCCTGATTGGCGCTCCCCAGCCTCACCCCCCGCGCGACGCGCACACGCAGCAACGCAGCTAGAAATTCATGTACTGAGGCGCCTTCCCATCCTTCGCACGCACACCCGCAAACCGCGCCGTCAACCGTGCCTGCAAATTCACCGGCAGCGGCGCAAACCCCGTGCCGCGCGTCAGGTCGTCGCCGTGCATCAGGCACCAGTAGAGGAATCGCATGCCCTGCGCGGCGCGCTCGGCATCGGCCGGCTCGGCGTCGAACAGCACGAAACTCGTCTGCGTGATCGGCCACGCGCCGCTGGCGGGCCGGTTCATCAGCGACGCGAGGTCGTTGCCAGCGCGCGAGACATCGCTGTCGAGGATCGCCGCGCGGAAGCCCGCCTCCGACGCCGCCACCGCCACGCCCGCGCCATTGACCAGCCGCACCGCCGCCAGCCCGTCCTTCACGACGCGGTCGTAGCTGACGTAGGCGATGCCGCCGTCGCTGCCTTCGAGCGCCTTCACCATGCCGTCGTTGCCCTCGGCCGTCGCGACCTCGCCCGGCCACTTCGGTGCCTGGCCGGCACCGATCTCGGTCTTGAAGGCCGGTGACACCTCCGACAGGTAGCGCGTGAAGCCCTCGGTCGTGCCGGAACGGTCGGCACGCACGATGCGCTGGATGCGCAGCGCGGGCAGCGCGATGCCCGGGTTCTGCGCCGCGATGCGCGCGTCGTTCCACTTCACGATGCGCGCGGCCATGATGTCGGCCAGCACCTCGCCCGACAGCTGCAGCCGGTTCGCGCCGATGCCGGGCAGCTTGACCACCGGCACGATGCCGCCGATCAGCATCGGCACCTGCACCAGCTTGCGCTTCGTCAGCTCGTCGGCGGGCAGCGGCGAATCGCTGCCGCCGAAGTCCACCGCGCGTGCGCTGATCTGCTTGACCCCGTCGCCCGAGCCGGTGGCCTTGTAGGTGACGGCGGCTCCGGCGTTCTGCTGCTCGTAGGTCCTGGCCCAGCGTTCGTAGACCTTGGACGGGAACGAGGCCCCGATGCCGCGCACCTGCGCGAACGCATTCGTGGCAAGGAGGGAGATCAGGCCGGCGAGGGCGGCGTGGCGAAGGCGTGTGGTGGTCACTTCGGAAAAGCCGTTGGTTACTGCGAGGGCGCGACGATACATCGAACGCGTGACAGTGCGTGAACCCGACAGGGTGGGTGTCGCCAAGCGTGAACTGCGTCGCACCTGCCCAGGCTTCAACACGCTGTTACCCGGCACACGGTCACGTAACGGGCCGCCATGGAAGACTTCTGCACACGGGAGCCCGAGAGGTGGCCTCAAGCCAGCTGCAAAACGGCCGAACTTGCATGGACCACTTCCACATGTTGTTGGAGCCTTGAATGGACCTGGAAACCTCTGTCGTCGACTCGCAGACCCTGCGCCGCTACCTGATGGCACCGAACCCGATGCAGCGCGCGATCGCACTGCACGCGCTGGAGGTCGAGGTCGAGCGGCTGCCGGCCGGGGACCGCTCGCTCGGCAATGAAGTCGAGAAGTTCGTCTCGCGCGGCATTCCGTTCTATGCGCTGAACGATCCGCACTATTGCAGCTGGGTCGGCAAGGCCGCCTCGTATTGGGACAAGCTGCACGCTTGAGCCGGCGCAGGCGGGCCGAGCGCCGGGCCGCCCCAAGCCGGCCCGCATCCCCTTGGGGGATCGATCGATGTACTCGTCGATCGAGGGGCTGACATGACTAGCCGTAGATCGGCCTGAGCATGCAATGCAAGACATACGCGGCGCCGCCCACGGCCGTCGCCAGTGACCCATACCGTGCGATGCGGATCTGCGGCGGCGCGATGCCCGCCTCCGCCGCGAACTGCTGCACCGCCGCCAGGGCAGGGTCGAGGAACTCGTCGCCGCGCTCGACCGTCTCGCCGCCGAGCACGATCACCGTCGGGTTGAAGGTCATCCACACGTTCTGGATCAGCACGCCGAGGTAGGCGCCCGCACGCGCCACGTCGTCGGGCGACTGGATGTGCCGCGCGCCGATCAGCGCCTCGGCGCAGCCGCGCCGCCCGCACGAGCACAGCGGCCCGCCCATCTGCAGGATCGTGTGGCCGACCTCGCCGGCCAGCCCGCTCGCGCCGCTGAACAGCCGGTCGTTCAGCACGATGCCCGCGCCGACGCCGATGCCGCAGCTCAGGAAGATCAGCGGGTCGTCGGCCGGCCCCTCGCTGAACTCGAACTCGCCGATCGCCGCCAGGTCGGCCTCGTTCTGGTAGTAGATCGGCACGCCTTCCAGGCCCGCGGCCGCGGCCTCGCCCGACAGCCGCCGGCCCAGCTCCACGTCGCGCCAGCCGATGTTCGGCGCGAACTTCAGCACGCCGGCCTGCTCATCGACCGCGCCCGGCAGCCCGACCCCGATCCCCATCAGCCGGTAGCCGCGCTCCTTCACCTGCGCCGCGAGCGACAGCACCTGCTCGATCAGCTGGTGGCAGGCCAGTTGCGGCTCCAGCGAGCGCAGCAGCGTGCGCTGCGATTCGATGACCTCGCCGTTGATCGTCACCGCCGCGGTCTGGATCGCGTCGATGCCGAGCTCGGCACCGATCAGCGCCAGCCGCTGGCTGTTCAGCCGCAACGGCTTCGGCCGCCGCCCGAGGCTGCCGGTGTGCTGCGCCTCTTCTTCGAGCAGCCAGCCCTCGTCGATCAGCTCCTTCGCCAGGATGCTGATCGTCGACTTGGTCAGCCCGCTGTGCGTGGACAGGTCGGCGCGCGACAGCCCCGGCTCCTCGCGCAGCAGGCGCACCAGCGCCATGCGGTTGATGCGTTTGACAAGGTGCTGGTCGCCGGTGAGTGTCATGCGGCGCATTGTCGCCACCGACCCGGCCGGATCCGACTTCGGGAAAGCGCGAGGTGCATTTGTTTGTTCGATGAACTAAAGTGGCGGGCGTTGCCCCACCGGGCCCTTTTGTCATGACAACCGGCTTCGCGCCGCCCGCCGCCATGTACCTCGGAATCGACCTCGGCACCTCGGAAGTCAAGGTCCTGCTGCTGCAGGACGATCACCGCATCGTGGCCACGGCCGGCGCGCGGCTGACGGTGTCGCGTCCGCACCCGGGCTGGTCCGAGCAGGATCCGGCCGACTGGTGGGCCGCCACCGAGACCGCGGTGGCTGCGCTGCGTGCCGAGGCGCCGGCCGAGTTCGCACGCGTGCGCGGCATCGGGCTGTCGGGCCAGATGCACGGCGCCACCTTGCTCGATGCCGACGACGCGGTGCTGCGCCCCGCCATCCTGTGGAACGACGTGCGCTCCGCGGCCGAGTGCCTGGAGCTGCAGCGCCGCCTGCCGGCACTGCCCGAGATCGCCGGCAACCTCGCGATGCCGGGTTTCACGTCGCCCAAGCTGCTGTGGGTGCAGCGCCATGAGCCGAAGCTGTTCGAGCGCACCCGCTGCGTGCTGCTGCCCAAGGACTGGCTGCGCCTGCAGCTGACCGGCGAGAAGGTCAGCGAGATGTCCGACGCGGCCGGCACGCTGTGGCTCGACGTGGCGCAGCGCCGCTGGTCGCGCGAGCTGCTGGCGGTGAGCAACCTGAGCGAGCAGCGCATGCCGCGGCTGGTCGAGGGCAGCGCGGTGTCGGGGCAACTGCGCGACACGCTGGCCGATGCCTGGGGCCTGCCGCGCGGCATCCCGGTGGCCGGCGGCGGCGGCGACAACGCGGCCAGCGCGGTCGGCATCGGTGCGGTGCGGCCGGGCGAGGGTTTCATCTCGCTCGGCACCAGCGGCGTGCTGTTCGTCGTGACCGACCGCTTCCGCGCCAACCCGGCCTCGGCGGTGCATGCGTTCTGCCATGCGGTGCCGAACCGCTGGCACCAGATGAGCGTGATGCTCTCGGCCGCGAGCTGCCTGAGCTGGGTCACCCGGCTGGTCGGCGCGGCCGGCGAGGGCGCGCTGCTGAACGATGTCGGCGCGCTCGATGCGGCCGGCCAGGCGGCCGCGCCGCTGTTCCTGCCCTACCTCGGCGGCGAGCGCACGCCGCACAACGATGCCACGGCGCGCGGCGTGTTCTTCGGCCTGTCGCACGACACGACGGCGGCGCACCTCGGCTGGTCGGTGCTCGAAGGCGTGGCCTTCGGCATGCTCGACGGGCTGCATGCCTTGCAGGCCGCCGGCACCACGGTGGGCCCRCTGACGATCGTCGGCGGCGGCTCGCGCAGCCCGCTGTGGGCGCAGCTGTTCGCCACGCTGTACGGCGTGCCGGTGCGCACCGTGCATGGCGGCGAGGCCGGCGGGGCGCTCGGCGCCGCGCGCCTGGCGTGGCTGGCCACCGGCGGCAGCGAGGCCGAGGTGTGCCTCGCGCCCGCGCTGAACACCGAATACCTGCCCGAGCCCGCCGCGCGCCGCGATGCGCTGCTGGCCCGCCACGACCGATTCAAGACGCTTTACCCGACGCTGCGGGCCGCCTTTGCCGCAGCCTGATTCACCAGGAGACATGACATGAGCGACTTCTTCAAGGGCATCGCCCCGATCAAATACGAAGGCCCCGAGAGCGACAACCCGCTTGCCTTCCACTGGTACGACAAGGACCGTGTCGTGCTCGGCAAGCGCATGGAAGAGCAGCTGCGCTTCGCCGCCTGCTACTGGCACAGCTTCGTGTGGGACGGCCGCGACCCGTTCGGCGGCGACAGCTTCCAGCGCCCGTGGCACCAGATCGCCGACCCGCTGGAGCAGGCGCGCGTGAAGGCCGATGTCGCGTTCGATTTCTTCAGCAAGCTCGGCATCCCGTACTACTGCTTCCACGACCGCGACGTGGTGGCTGAAGGCAGCACGCCGCGCGAGAGCGTCGAGTGGCTGCGCCGCACCGTCGACCTGCTCGGCGAGAAGCAGCAGGCCACCGGCGTGAAGCTGCTGTGGGGCACGGCCAACCTGTTCTCGCACCGGCGCTTCATGTCGGGCGCGGCGACCAACCCCGATCCCGAGGTGTTCGCGATGGCGGCGCTGCAGGTCAAGGAGGCGATGGACGCCACCGTGCGGCTGGGCGGCGCCAACTACGTGATGTGGGGCGGCCGCGAGGGCTACGAGACGCTGCTGAACACCGACCTGAAGTCGGAGCTGCAGCAGATGGGCCGGCTGCTCGCGATGGCGGTCGATCACAAGCACAAGATCGGGCTGAAGGGGCCGATCCTGATCGAGCCGAAGCCGCGCGAGCCGACCAAGCACCAGTACGACTTCGACGTCGCCACCGTCTACGGTTTCCTGAAGACCTACGGCCTCGAGAACGACGTGAAGGTCAACATCGAGGCCAACCACGCGACGCTGTCGGGCCACAGCTTCGAGCACGAGATCGCGACCGCGGCGGCGCTCGGCATCTTCGGTTCGGTCGACATGAACCGCGGCGACATGCAGTGCGGCTGGGACACCGACCAGTTCCCGAACAACCTGCCGGAGATGGCGCTGGCGATGTTCCACATCCAGCGCGCCGGCGGCTTCACGAGCGGCGGGCTGAACTTCGACGCCAAGGTGCGGCGCCAGTCGATCGACGCCGAAGACCTGTTCCACGGCCACGTCGGCGCGATGGACCTGTGCGCCCGCGCGCTGCTGGCGGCCGAGCGGATGATCCAGGAAGGCAAGCTGGAATCGGCGGTGCAGCAGCGCTACGCCGGCTGGCGCGGCGCGTTCGGCCAGCAGGTGCTGAAGGGCGAGCTGACGCTGGACGCGGTGGCGCAGCGCGTGCTGGATCGCAATGCCGACGTGCAGCCGAAATCCGGCCGCCAGGAGGCGATGGAGAACCTGCTGAACCGCTACGTCTGAAATCCGCTCGCCCTGAGCCTGTCGAAGGGTCGGGCTGAGCCTGTCGAAGCCCCGCCACAATGACCTTGCCCGCGGAATCCGTATCCCTTGCTGAGTGGTTCAATCCAGGCAAGGAGAACGAAAGTGACGAAGGCAAAGAGAGCGCGCTACACGCTGGAATTCAAGCTTGAGGCGGTGCGGATGGTCAAGGGTGGGCAGAGCCTGGCGGTGGTGTCGAAGGTGCTGGGCGTGGCTGATCAGACGCTGCACAACTGGCTCAAGGCGGACCAGAGCGGCAAGCTGAACGGGCCCGGTAGCAAGCCTGTGAGC
>NZ_JBFUGW010000256.1:0-8919 GCF_056402735.1 Rhizobacter sp. P3_C12 | reverse complement strand
GTGGTGAAGCGCTCGTGCGAGGCCGACAGCTGGTCGCGCACCCGCTTGGCCTCGGTGATGTTGGTCATCGAGGTCATCCAGCCGGTCTGCAGCCCCTTCGGGTCGATCAGCGGCGAGACGTACATGCGCGCGTCGAACTGCGATTCGTCCTTGCGCATCACCTTCACCTCGATGCCGCCGGCCGGGCTGCGGCCCTGCAGCTCCTGCTGCAGCAGGCGGTTGTTCTCTTCGATGCGCTCGGGCGGCCAGTGCGGGAAGGGCGGCACGCGGCCGATCAGCTCGGCGTCGCTGAAGCCGGTCATCGCGCAGAAGGCCGGGTTCACGTAGGTGATGCGGCCCTCCATGTCCATCGCGCGCATGCCGGTCAGCATCGAGTTTTCCATCGCGCGCCGGAAGTTGGTCTCCGACACCAGCGTGCTCTGGATCTGCAGCCGCCGGCGCATGTGGCGCCAGGTGCCGAGCAGCATCCACACCGTCAGCACCGACAGCGCGGCGACCATCCAGAACAGCGTGTTGCTGATCAGGCCGATCGAGGTGCGGTAGCCCTGGCCGCGCAGCACCAGGCCGTTGCCGGCCGGCGCGAGCGGCACGTCGTGCACGATGGTGGTGGCCGAGCGGCGGTTCTGCTGGCCGGGCATCGGCGTCACGGTGCTGGCGAGCACGCGGTCCTGGCTGTCGACCAGCGCCACCGCGTGCCGCGTCGACACCTCGGCCGGGATGAAGTAGCGCATCAGCGACTCGATCGAGTACTCGGCGATCAGCGTGCCCGAGAACGCGCTGCGGTCGAGCAGCGGCACCTGCACCTGGAACACCGCGGTGCCGTACAGGTCGGTGAACGGGCGCGAGTACACCGGCTGGCGCAGGTCGCGCGCGGCGCTGAACGCGGCCTCGGGCTCGGTCTTCGCGCCCTCCTTGGGCACCGAGGTGCTGCTCTCCTCGCCGCCGAAGCCGCTTTCCGGGTGGAAGCCGGTGGCGGCGTAGCCGGCGCGGCGGCTGCGGTTGGCACCGACCCAGATCAGGTTCGTGATCTCCGGGCGCTCGCGCGTGAAGCTCGCGGCCTGGCCGAGGAACTCGTCCTGGTCGATGGTGCGGGTGGCGATCTCGCGCGCGATGCGCACCAGCTGCTCCTGGTTCTCGATCAGCCGCAGCCGGATCTGCTGCTGCGCGATCTCGGTGTCGCGCTTGACCGATTCCTGCTCGCGCTCGAATTCCTCGTTGCGCAGGTACCAGAAGGCCAGGATGATCGCCGCCAGGAACAGCAGCACCGACACCAGCGGGCCGAGTGTCGCGAAGCGGTCCTGGCGGGCGAGCGACTGGCGCCGCCACCACAGGCCGAAGATTCTCTGGGCCGCGCTCGGGAGAGGGGTACTGCGCGGAGGCGGGTGGTTCAACGGCTGCATGGAACGATTATCGAGGGCCGGCTGCGGTCAACCGGTCCGGAGGTACCTGGGGGCGATGCGCCGGCGCTGTCGGATACGAAGAAATCCCACAATACGAAACGAGATCGCGCAATTTGGAAAGCTTTTGGAGTTGTGCGACACTGCCGCCGCCTGAAAAAGTTCAACTTGACGGAGACAAGCATGGCAGCAAACCCGGAGTCATTCCTCGGTGCAGCGGCGAACGACGCCGATTCGCAGGAAACCCGCGAATGGCTGGACGCCCTGTCGGCGGTGATCGGTGCGGAAGGCGGTGAACGCGCGCATTTCCTGCTCGAACAGCTGATCGACCACGCACGGCAGGCCGGCATCGACGTGCCGTTCTCGGCGAACACGGCCTACGTCAACACCATCCCGGTCGACCAGGAGGAGCATTCCCCCGGCAATGTCGACATCGAGGAGCGGCTGCGCGCCTACATGCGCTGGAACGCGATGGCGATGGTGGTGAAGGCGAACCGCCTGCACCCGGCCGACGGCGGCGACCTGGGCGGCCACATCTCGTCGTTCGCGTCGCTCGCGACGATGTTCGGCACCGGCTTCAATCACTTCTGGCACGCCGAGAGTGAAGGGCATGGCGGCGACCTGCTCTACATCCAGGGCCACTCGTCGCCCGGCGTCTACGCCCGCGCCTACATGGAAGGCCGCCTCACCGARGAGCAGTTGCTGAACTTCCGCCAGGAGGTCGACGGCAAGGGCATCTCGAGCTACCCGCATCCGAAGCTGATGCCCGAGTTCTGGCAGTTCCCGACCGTCTCGATGGGCCTGGGCCCGCTGATGGCGATCTACCAGGCGCGCTTCCTGAAGTACCTGCACGCCCGCGGCATCGCCAACACCGAGAACCGCAAGGTGTGGGTGTTCTGCGGCGACGGCGAGATGGACGAGCCCGAATCGCTGGGCGCCATCGGCCTGGCGGCGCGCGAGAAGCTCGACAACCTGATCTTCGTCRTCAACTGCAACCTGCAGCGCCTGGACGGCCCGGTGCGCGGCAACGGCAAGATCATCCAGGAGCTCGAAGGCGAGTTCCGCGGTGCCGGCTGGAACGTCATCAAGCTGCTGTGGGGCAGCTACTGGGATCCGCTGCTCGCCAAGGACAAGGACGGCATCCTGCGCAAGGTGATGATGGACACCGTCGACGGCGACTACCAGGCCTTCAAGGCGAACGACGGCGCCTTCGTGCGCAAGAACTTCTTCGGCCGCCATCCGAAGATGCTGGAGATGGTCGCGAAGATGAGCGACGACGAGGTCTGGCGCCTGCAGCGCGGCGGCCACGATCCGCACAAGGTGTATGCCGCCTACGACCGCGCGACCAAGCACAAGGGCCAGCCGACGGTGCTGCTGATCAAGACCGTCAAGGGCTTCGGCATGGGCAAGATCGGCGAGGGCAAGAACACCGCCCACCAGACCAAGAAGCTGGTCGACGAGGATGTGCGCGCCTTCCGCGACCGCTTCAACATCCCGATCCCCGACGACAAGCTGGCCGACATCCCGTTCTACAAGCCGGCCGACGACACGCCGGAGATGCAGTACCTGCACGCCCGCCGCCAGGCGCTGGGAGGCTACCTGCCGCACCGCCGCACCAAGGCCGACGAGCAGCTGAAGGTGCCTGATCTCGAGACCTTCAAGGCCGTGCTCGAGCCGACCGCCGAGGGCCGCGAGATCTCGACGACGCAGGCCTACGTGCGTTTCCTGACGCWGCTGCTGCGCGACAAGGAGCTCGGCCCGCGCGCGGTGCCGATCCTCGTCGACGAGGCGCGCACCTTCGGCATGGAAGGCCTGTTCCGCCAGATCGGCATCTACAACCCCGCGGGGCAGAACTACACGCCGGTCGACAAGGACCAGGTGATGTACTACCGCGAGGACAAGGCCGGCCAGATCCTGCAGGAAGGCATCAACGAGGCCGGCGGCATGAGCAGCTGGATCGCCGCGGCCACGTCGTACTCGACGAACAACCGCGTGATGGTGCCGTTCTACGTGTACTACTCGATGTTCGGCTTCCAGCGCATCGGCGACCTGGCCTGGGCGGCCGGCGACATGCAGGCGCGCGGCTTCCTGCTGGGCGGCACCTCGGGCCGCACCACGCTGAACGGCGAGGGCCTGCAGCATGAGGACGGCCACAGCCACATCCTGGCCGGCACGATCCCGAACTGCATCAGCTACGACCCGACCTTCGCGCACGAGGTCGGCGTGATCCTGCACCATGGCCTGAAGCGCATGGTGGAGAAGCAGGACAACGTCTACTACTACCTGACGCTGCTCAACGAGAACTACCCGATGCCGGGCCTGAAGGCTGGCACCGAAGAACAGATCATCAAAGGGATGTACCTGCTCGAAGAGGGCGCGAAGAAGACGCCGCGCGTGAACCTGCTCGGCTCGGGCACGATCCTGCGCGAGTCGATGGCCGCCAAGGAGCTGCTGAGCAAGGAGTGGGGCGTGTCGGCCAACGTCTGGAGCTGCCCGAGCTTCAACGAGCTGGCACGCGACGGGCAGGATTGCGAGCGCTGGAACCTGCTGCACCCGACCGAGAAGGCCCGCGTGCCGTTCGTCGCGCAGCAGCTCGACAAGTACGCCGGCCCGGTGATCGCATCGACCGACTACATGAAGAACTACGCCGACCAGATCCGCGCCTTCATCCCGAAGGGCCGCAGCTACAAGGTGCTGGGCACCGACGGTTTCGGCCGCAGCGATTTCCGCAGCAAGCTGCGCGAGCACTTCGAGGTGAACCGGCACTACATCGTCGTCGCGGCGCTGAAGGCGCTGGCCGACGAAGGGACGCTGCCGGCCGAGAAGGTGGCCGAGGCCATCAAGAAGTACGGCATCAACGCTGACAAGATCAACCCGCTGTACGCCTGAACGGCTACGCCACAAGAACACGCCGGAGACCCAGCATGGCATTGGTGGAAGTGAAAGTCCCCGACATCGGCGACTTCAAGGACGTCGAGATCATCGAACTGCTCGTGAAACCGGGCGACACGGTGAAGGCCGAGCAGTCGCTCGTCACGGTGGAGAGCGACAAGGCCTCGATGGAGATCCCGTCGTCGCACGCGGGCGTCGTGAAGGAGCTGAAGGTCAAGCTCGGCGACAAGATCAACGAGGGCAGCCTGCTGCTGGTGATCGAGGCGGCGGGCGGGGCCAACCCCGTTCGGGCTGAGCCTGTCGAAGCCCCTCGTGCCGCAGCACCGGCGCCCGTCGCGGCCGGCACTTCGACAAGCTCAGTCCCTTCGACAGGCTCAGGACAGTCGGGCACTTCGACAAGCTCAGTGCGAACGGAAGTGGTCGACGTGGTGATCCCCGACATCGGCGACTTCGACGAGGTCGCGGTGATCGAGGTCTTCATCAAGCCGGGCGATGCGGTCAAGGTCGAGCAGTCGCTGATCACGGTCGAGAGCGACAAGGCCTCGATGGAGATCCCGTCGTCGCATGCCGGCGTCGTGAAGGACCTGAAGGTGAAGGTCGGCGACAAGGTCAGGAAGGGCTCGCTGATCGCGACGGTGCAGGCCGCAAACTCCGTTCGGGCTGAGCCTGTCGAAGCCCCTGCGCAACCCGCGAGCAACCCTTCGACAAGCTCAGTCCCTTCGACAGGCTCAGGACAATCGGGCACTTCGACAAGCTCAGTGCGAACGGATGTTCCCGCGCACGACCCCTCGGTCCTGAAGACCGACCTGCCGCACGCCTCGCCCAGCATCCGCAAGTTCGCACGCGAACTCGGCGTGCCGCTGGAAGAGGTGAAGGGCAGCGGGCCGAAGGGCCGCATCACGCAGGACGACGTGCAGGCCTTCGTGAAGACCGTGATGGCCGGCGGCCAGCAGACCCGGGCGCAGGCGGCGAAGGCCCCGGCCGGCGGCGGTGCGGCTGCGGGCGCTGCAGGTGGCTCGGGCTTCCCCGGCCTGCTGCCGTGGCCGCAGGTCGACTTCACCAAGTTCGGCCCGGTCGAGCGCAAGGATCTCTCGCGCATCAAGAAGATCAGCGGCGCCAACCTGCATCGCAACTGGGTGATGATCCCGCACGTCACCAACCATGACGATGCCGACATCACCGAGCTCGAAGCCTTCCGCGTGCAGCTGAACAAGGAGAACGAGAAGTCGGGCGTCAAGGTCACGATGCTGGCCTTCCTGATCAAGGCCTGCGTCGCGGCGCTGAAGAAGTTCCCCGAGTTCAACGCCTCGCTCGACGGCGAGCAGCTGGTGCTGAAGCAGTACTTCCACATCGGTTTCGCGGCCGACACGCCGAACGGGCTGATGGTTCCGGTGATCCGGGATGCCGACAAGAAGGGCATCCTGCAGATCAGCAAGGAGATGAACGAGCTCGCCGGCAAGGCGCGCGAGGGCAAGCTGTCTCCGGCCGAGATGACCGGCGGCTGCTTCTCGATCAGCTCGCTGGGCGGCATCGGCGGCACCTACTTCACGCCGATCATCAACGCGCCGGAGGTCTCGATCCTCGGCGTGTGCAAGTCGGCGACGCGCCCGGTGTGGGACGGCAAGGCCTTCCAGCCGCGCCTGATCCTGCCGCTGAGCCTGAGCTGGGACCACCGGGTGATCGACGGCGCCTCGGCGGCGCGCTTCAACACCTACCTCGCGCAGATCCTGGCCGACTTCCGCCGCGTCCTGCTCTGAACGGAGCCACCCCATGACGACCGTGGTGGTGGTCCGCAAGGGAACCCAGGTGGCGCTCGYGTCCGACAGCCTCGTGACCTTCGGGGACACGCGGCTGGCGCATGGGTATGAAGAGAACGAGAAGCTGTTCCGCGTCGGCGATTCGTGGGTCGGCATGGCCGGCACCACGGCGCATTTCCCGGTGCTGCGGCGGGTGCTGAACAGCCTGCCGCCCGACGACCTGAAGCTGCACTCGCGCGACGAGGTGTTCGACACCTTCCTGAAGGTGCACCCGAAGCTGAAGGAGACCTTCTTCCTGAACCCGAAGGAAGAAGACGCCGACCCGTACGAGAGCTCGCAGTTCACGGCGCTGATCGCCAACGCGACCGGCATCTACGGCGTGTATTCGTACCGCGAGGTGTTCGAGTTCGACCGCTTCTGGGCGATCGGCTCGGGCCGTGCGTTCGCGCTGGGCGCGATGTACGGCGTGTACGGTGGCAAGCTGACCGCGCGCGAGATCGCCGAGCTGGGCGTGCGCGCCGGCTGCGAATTCGACAAGAACTCGGCCGGGCCGATCAAGGCCCACACGATCAAACTGAAGGCGAAAGACTGAGCATGGCACTGATCGACATCAAGGTCCCGGACATCGGCGACTTCAAGGACGTGGCCATCATCGAGCTGCTGGTCAAGCCCGGCGACACGGTGAAGGCGGAGCAGTCGCTGATCACGGTGGAGAGCGACAAGGCCTCGATGGAGATCCCGTCGTCGCATGCCGGCGTCGTGAAGGACGTCAAGGTGAAGGTGGGCGACGTGGTGAACCAGGGGTCGGTGATCCTGGCGCTGGAGGCCAGTGAATCCGTTCGGGCTGAGCCTGTCGAAGCCCCTGCTCAGGCAGCGAGCCCTTCGACAAGCTCAGGGCGAACGGAGAGTGGTGCGGGCACTTCGACAAGCTCAGTGCGAACGGAAGTGTTCTCCGGCACGGTCGACCTCGAATGCGACATGCTCGTGCTCGGCGCCGGCCCGGGCGGCTACTCGGCTGCCTTCCGCGCTGCCGACCTCGGCCTGAAGACGGTGATGATCGAGCGCTTCGCGACCCTCGGCGGCGTGTGCCTGAACGTCGGCTGCATTCCGTCGAAGGCGCTGCTGCACGTGGCGTCGGTGATGGACGAGGTCAAGCACTTCGATGCGCTGGGCATCGGCTTCCAGGCCCCGAGCGTCGATCTGGGCAAGCTGCTCAAGCACAAGGAAAAGGTCGTCGGCAAGCTGACCAACGGCCTGACCGCGATGGCCAAGATGCGCAAGGTGACGGTGGTGCAGGGCACGGCCGAGTTCGCCGATCCGCACCACATCACCGTGGCGCTCGCGAAGGGCGGCACGCAGACCATCCGTTTCAAGCGCGCGATCATCGCGGCCGGTTCCGAGGCGGTGAAGCTGCCATTCCTGCCGAAGGATGATCCGCGCGTCGTCACCTCGACCGGCGCGCTCGAACTGCGCCAGAACCCGAAGCGCATGCTGATCGTCGGCGGCGGCATCATCGGCCTGGAGATGGGCACGGTGTATTCGTCGCTCGGTGCGCGGCTCGACGTGGTCGAGATGCTGGACGGCCTGATGCAGGGCGCCGACCGCGACCTGGTGAAGGTGTGGCAGAAGATGAATGCGCCGCGCTTCGACAACATCATGCTGAAGACGAAGACCGTTGGTGCCGAGGCGACGAAGGACGGCATCCTGGTGCGTTTCGAGGGCGAGGGCGCGCCGAAGGAGCCGCAGCTGTACGACCTGGTGCTGCAGGCGGTGGGCCGCGTGCCCAACGGCAAGCGCATCGGTGCCGAGAAGGCCGGCGTGGTGGTCGGCGATCGCGGCTTCATCCCGGTGGACGTGCAGATGCGCACCAACGTGCCGCACATCTTCGCGATCGGCGACATCGTTGGCCAGCCGATGCTGGCGCACAAGGCGACGCATGAGGGGCATGTGGCGGCGGAAGTCGCGGCTGGCGAGCAACTGGGTGACGAGCATCTCGCCAAGGCCGAGTTCATCGCGCGCGTGATCCCGAGTGTGGCCTACACCGATCCGGAAGTGGCCTGGGTCGGCGTGACCGAGGACGAGGCGAAGGCCAAGGGGCTGAAGGTGAAGAAGGGCCTGTTCCCGTGGAACGCGTCGGGCCGTGCGATCGCGAACACCCGCGACGAGGGTTTCACGAAGCTGCTGTTCGACGAGACCACGCATGCGATCGTCGGCGGCGGCATCGTCGGCACGCATGCGGGCGACATGATCGGCGAGATTGCGCTGGCGATCGAGATGGGCGCGGATGCGGTGGACATCGGCCGCACGATCCATCCGCACCCGACGCTGGGCGAGACCATCGGGTTGGCGGCGGAGGCATTCGAAGGTGCCTGTACGGATCTGCCGCCGGTGAAGCGGTAGTTTGCTGTGTCTGCGTCTGCGTCTGCGTCTGTGCGGCAAAGGCGCGGGTGGGTAGGCTGTGGCTCGCCGGCCGGGTCGGTCATCGCCCCGGGGGCGATGACTCCCCTGCGCTGACTGGTTTCATGGCCCGTCGCCSAAACTCCCGYCACTCACTTCGTTCGTTGTGGTCAAACAGTSGGCGACAGTCAGTGCACGAAGCGYGCTGCGCRCGCGGGCCATGAAACCAGCCAGCTCCGGCGACCCGTCCTRATTGGCGCTCCACAGCCTACCCACCCGCGCCTTTGCGGCCACCACCCGTCTGTGTTTGGGGGAAAAGACTGAAGTGACCGACGAGCGCGCGGCCGCTCGCATGCTCGTCGGTCACTTCAGTCTTTTCCCCCCAACAAGCGCGGTGGGTCTGCGCGGCGGGGCGGGTGAGGGGCTGGGCTGGGGGCGATTTCTGAGGCGACGAAGAAGCTTGGCTTCGTGGGTGG
>NZ_JBFUGW010000255.1:0-8933 GCF_056402735.1 Rhizobacter sp. P3_C12 | reverse complement strand
CCGCGCGCCGCGTCGTACTCGGTGGTGATGAACAGGTTCGAGAAGGCCGGGTGCGCCATGTCGGCATTGCGCTGGTTCAGCACCACCTCGCCGAGCGCGCTGACCTCGATGCGGCGCACGCCATGGCCCTCGTTGCTCAGCTTCAGCGTGCGGATCTCGGCATCCTCCTGCTGGGCGACCACCACCTCCAGGCTGCTGCGGATGCCGTGCTGGCGCAGGTCGAACTGCGCACGCGCCTCGGCGAACTCGACCGACTGGTAGTCCGGCTCGCTGAAGGTCGGCGCGAGCGTGGCCGACCACAGCACGCCCGAATCGGCATCGCGCAGGTAGATGAAGAGCCCGCAGTCGTCGAGCACGCGGTCCTCGCGCCAGCGCGTGATGTCGAGGTCGGCGCATTCGCTGTAGCCGGAGCCGCTGGCCGTCAGCGCGGTCGCGTAGCGGCCGTTCGACATCAGGTGCACGGCGGGGCGGCGCACGTCGGTGGCCTGCACGCGGCGCACCCGCTGCGTGGAATGGCGCGCGAGCTTCTCGTGGCGCTCGGGTGCCGCGGTGCTGTCGCGCGCGATCACGACCGAGCCGGCCACCTGCTCCTGCAGCAGCAGGTCGAAGGCGTTCATCTCGGGCTCGCGGTGGAAGCGGTCGGCCAGGCTGTCGGTCGTCAGCAGTTGCGTCAGTGCGAGCAGGCTCATCGCCTGGTGGTGCGCCATGTGGCTCTTGACGATGGCGCACTTCTCGTCTTCGCCGAGCCGCTCGGCGGTGAAGTCGATCGCCTCGTAGAAGCCGTGCGGCCCGAGGGCGCCGAGCTTGGCCAGCGCGGTGAAGTTCTGCCGCACCTCGGCCGGCGCGAACGGCGCGGCCAGCGCGGTGGCATAGGGCGCGACCACCAGTTGCCGGTCCATGCCGCGCTTCAGGCTCAGCGCCGGCGCGCCGGACGGCCCGTACTGGTAGGTCAGCTCCACATCGCGCACGTTGACGCCCGATTCGGAGATGCCCCAGGGCACGTTCTGTTCGCGCCCGTAGCGGATCTGCTCGGCGATCGCGTTGCGGCAGGTCTGGTGCAGCAGGCTGCCGGGCGGCGTCTTCATCACCAGCGCCGGCATCAGGTACTCGAACATCGAGCCCGACCACGAGATCAGCACCGGGCCGGAGGCGACGAGCCCCATGTGGCGGCCGAGCCGGAACCAGTGGTCGACCGGCACGTCGCCCTTGGCGGCGGCGAGGTAGCTGCCGAGCCGCGACTCGGAGGCCAGCAGGTCGTAGCGCCCTTCGTCGAGCTGGTGCTCGGCGACGCGGTAGCCGATCGAGAACAGCTTGCGCCGGGCATCGAACAGGAAGCCGAACTCCATGCCGCGCCAGGCCGCCTCGGCCTGCGCCGCGCAGGTGTCCAGGTCGGCGAGCCAGACGGCGGTCGCGGTGCGCGCCTCGGTGCAGGCCTTCAGCGCCGCGGCCAGCAGCGTCGCCGTGGCCGGTGCCTGGCCCTGCAGATGCTGCACCTGCAGCAGCGCCGCCTCGACGTTGGCCAGGTGTGCCGGCACCTCGCCGACCCGCGGCACCGCCGCGAGCAACTCGGCCAGCGGGCCCTTGAACACCTCGGGCGCCTGCTGCTGCAGCGTGCTGAAGGCCGCCTCGACCGCCCACGGGCAGTGGCGCTGCAGGTCGTCGAGGTGCGCCGCGAGCACATGGCACAGCCGCCCGGCCTCGTCGACGACCGGCTTCAACGCGCCGGCCCCCTGGGCGGCACCGTCGGCGCTGCCGAAGGCATAGGCCTCGAGCAGCTCCTTCAGGTGCAGCGCCAGCTGCGCGGCACCGGCGAGCGCTCGACCGGCATCCGCCGGTGTCGCCGGATCGGCCTGCAGCAGCTTGCTGCCGAGGTCGGCGACCGCGCGATCGATCTCGGCCGGGCTCACGTTGCCGCGCGGCGCGCTGCCCTTGTCGCCGCGCGGGCTGCCGGCGCGCACGCTGCGCCACGCCGCCTGCAGCTCCAGGAAGCTGTCGCGCGGGCCGGCCAGCCGCTCGGGCCCGACCACCGGGCGCACGCGCTCTTCCTGCAGCGCGCGGGCCACGACGACCAGGTGCGCCGCCAGGTTGCCGCTGTCGACCGACGACACGTAGCGCGGCTCCAGCGGCCGCAGGTACTGGGTCTCGTACCAGTTCAGCAGGTGGCCGTTGTACGTTTCCAGCTTCGCCATGCTGCCGAGCGTGGCCTTCATGCGGCCGAGGAAATCGCCGCCGGCCAGCCAGCCCAGGTCGCGCGCGCGCGTCAGCGCCAGCAGGTACAGGCCGATGTTGGTCGGCGAGGTGCGGTGCGCGACGACCTCTTCCGGCTCGTACTGCACGTTGTCGGGCGGCAGGTGGTTGTCGGCCGGGCCGACATAGTCCTCGAAGAAGCGCCAGGTGCGGCGCGCGATGYGGCGGAACTCGCGCAGGTCGTGGTCGCCGGCGAGCCGGGCCGCCAGCAGCACCGGCGAGCTGATCGCGACCGCGATCACCGGCGCCAGCCACCAGGCGGCCAGCAGCGGTGCGGCGGCCACGATCGCATCGCGATTGAACAGCAGGATCAGCGCGCTCGACGCGATCAGCGGCAGCGTCGCGCTGCTGATGGCCCAGCTGAACTGCCGCAGCTGGCCGCCCGCCGCCGCCTTGGCCTGGGCCGCGGTGCGCCATTCGAGCATCTTGCGCTGCGAGACGAAGGTGCGCCACACCGCCCGCACGATGGCGTCGGCCATCACGCAGGCGCTCTGCGCGAGCAGCACCAGTTCGATCAGCGCATGGCCGGCGACCAGCCCGAGCTCGCGCGTCAGCTGGATCGGCCGGTTGCTGCGCACGCCCTTCGGCACCGGTGCGAACAGCGCCGAGAACCAGCCGAGCAGCCCCGGCAGGCTGATCGACGCGAGCACCAGCGCGAGCCAGGCGAGCGGCTGCGCGGCCGGGTCGATGAAGGCCGCGACGACGAGCGCGAACGACGCGATCGGCAGCAGCGAGCGCCGCAGGTTGTCGAGCATCTTCCAGCGGTTCAGCGGCGACAGCGGCTCGGCGCGCACGCCCAGCAGCCACGGCAGCAGCTGCCAGTCGCCCCGCACCCAGCGGTGCGAGCGCGCCGCGGCGACCTCGGAATGCGATGGAGAATCCTCGAAGAACGCGACGTCGCTGACCAGCGCGCAGCGCGCGAACGCGCTCTCGAACAAGTCGTGGCTGAGCAGCGCGTTCTCCGGCACCCGGCCCGACAGCGCGGTGTGGAAGGCCTGCAGGTCGTACAAGCCCTTGCCGGTGTAGGTGGCCTCGCCGAAGGTGTCCTGGTAGGTGTCGGAGATGGCGGCGGCGTACGGGTCGACGCCGGCACCGCTCGAGAAGATCCAGCGGAACACCGAATGGTCTTCGGCCTGCGGCAGCAGGAACGAGATGCGAGGCTGGAACAGCGCGTAACCGCGCGCGACGCGGCCGGTCTGCGCGTCGATCTGCGGCCGGTTCAGCGGGTGCGCCGCGGTGCCGACCAGGCGGGCGACCGAGCCGACCGGCATGCGCGTGTCGGCATCGAGCGTGATCACGTAGCGCACGCCGCGCGGCACGCGCTCGGCGCTGCCGTCCTCGAACACGTACGAGGTGCCCGGCTCGCCGAGCAACAGGCGGTTGAACTCGTCGAGCTTGCCGCGCTTGCGCTCCCAGCCCATCCAGGCGCCTTCGGCGGCGTTCCAGCAGCGGTTGCGATGGAACAGGTAGAAGCGGTCTTCGGTGGCCATGCCGCTACCGGGCAGCGGATAGCGCAGGTTCAGGCGCGCCACCTCGTCGCGGGCCGCCGCGAGCAGCACCGCATCGGTCTCGAGCGACTGGTCGGGTGCGTCGCGCCAGTCGGTCAGCAGCCCGAAGCGCAGCTGGTCGTCGCGGTTCGACAGGTAGTGGCGCTCCAGCTCGCCGACCTGGTGATCGACCTGCTCGAGCTGGGTCAGCATCGTCGGCACCACCACCATCGTCTTGCAATGCGGCGGCAGGCCCTGCGAGAACTCCAGGCGCGGCAGCTGGGCCGGCTTGAACACCCGGCCGAGGATGCGGTTGATCAGCAGCACCGCGATCTCGGAGGCCGGCCAGACCGCCAGCAGGAAGATCAGGACGGCCGGCAGCGACACCTGCTCTTCGGCATAGCCGGCGCGGAAGGCCAGCACGGTGAACGCGAAGGTCAGCGCCAGCACCAGGCCGGCGTACAGCACCAGCCGGGTGTGCGGGACCGCGCCCTCGATGCGCCGCAGCGGGTTCGGCGTCAGGCCGATGCTGCGCTCCAGCTCGGGACGGCGGTCGGACAGCAGCCAGCGGCCGATGTCGACGTCTTCGCCCTCCTCGCCGCCCTCGGCGGCGTCGCCGGCGCGGCGGCGGCCGAAGCGGTCGACCACCATCTCGGCCAGGTCCGGCTCGGGCAGGCCGCTGCGCAGGCTCAGCCGCTCCAGCTGCTGCCGGTACAAGGCCTTCGAATGCGGGTCCATGCGCGCATAGACGCTGTTGCGCTGCAGCGCGCGATCGACCAGCGAGGTCTTCGCGAAGATGTCGACCCAGTCGCTCAACTCGATCGCCTTGACGCTGCGGAAGATGTTGCGCACCCGCACGTCGAGCATCGTGCGCACGACGAGATCGTCCTCGATCGCGCCGGCCTGGTGGACGATGCCGACGCCTTCAGCGTGCGCGCCGCCGGCGATGCTCGCCGGGTCGTCGTAGCGGCGCCGCTGCGCCAGCTGGCCGAGGTAGGCCTGGCGGAAGACGCCCGACGCGTTCTTCAGGTCGGGCACCGCCGACGCGGCCTTCCGCGTCGGGCCGCGCGCGGGACCGCGCGATGACGCGAGCGCCGCATCGGAGACCAGGTCGGCCGCGTGCGCGCCGCGGTGGATCTCGAGGATCTGCTCGGCGCAGGCGCGCAGCTGGCGGATCAGCAGGAAGTTCAGGACCGGCGCGAGCAGGGCCAGCTCGCGCAGCATCAGCGGGTGCACCTTCTGGTACTCGACCAGCACGTGCACCAGCTCGTCGGCCTCGAAGTCGAAGTCGCAGGCTTCCAGGTAGAAGTGCGAGAACAGCTCGATGCGCGCGCGCGACGGGTGGCCGCCGGTCTGGTAGGCCGGCAGGCCGCGCACCGCCTTGTCGGGCAGCTGCTGCGTGAGCGCGGTCTGGATGCGCTCGATGACGTAGAAGTTGTCGACCAGCCACTGCGCCGCCTGCGACAGCGAGCGCTGCTCGTCGGTGAAGGTCTCGATCTGCCGCACGCAGGCACGCAACTCCTCGATCGCGCGCGTCAACTCGCCCTTGAAGCGCGCACGCCGCACCGAACGCGACGGCGCATCCCAGCGCGAGAACGCCCCGGCGAACTCCTCGATCGCCGCAGGCAGCGCGAAATCGAACCCTTCGTAGACGGTGATCGAGGGGTTCATCGGCCCACCCCTGAAGGCGCTTCGCCGCGCACCGTCAATGTCGCTGCGTCCACGAGAGGCTCGCGACCTGCGTCGACAACCCGTCGCTGAACGACACCATGACCATGCTGATCACCAGGAACGGCACACCCACAGCCCACATCAACAGTCTTTTCATTCGCCACTCCCGTCGGCAATTCGTGAATCCGGAAACCCTTGAATCCGGACAACCTGCGCACGAGTCTAGGGAGCACCTCTTGCTGACACAGCCGGACGACAGGGCCTTCGCCTGTGGGCGCTGTCCTACGACGTTCGGCCGGCGACCACCTGTAGGCAGGCTCCTACAGTGGCTCCCGCGCTCTTCCGGCAGGGGCAGCGTTGCCCGATTCATACAATCGAGCGCATGTCTGCCGGCGTCCTCGAGGCTCTTCCCGTCACGTTTCTCGCGGAAATGGCAAGATCCGTCACCTTTGCAGACAGGTTTCCGCCGAGCATGCCTTGCCTGCCGAAGAAGAATCCAGAAGTCGGGACATGCTGAAAACCTACATCGTCGAAGACAGCCCGGTGATCCGCGAGAACCTGATCGCGGCGCTGGAGGAACTGGTGGCCGTCGAAGTGGTCGGCACGGCCGACAACGAAGCCGCCGCGCTGTACTGGCTGAAGCAGCCGCGCAATGGCTGCGACCTGGTGATCGTCGACATCTTCCTGAAGAGCGGCTCCGGCCTGGGCGTGCTGTCGGCCAGCGGCGACCTGCCCGACGCGACCAAGCTCGTCGTGCTCAGCAACTACGCGACACCCGACATGCGGCGCAAGTGCCTCGAGCTCGGGGCCGACAAGGTGTTCGACAAGTCGAACGAGATCGATGCGTTGATCGGCTACTGCCAACGGCTCGCCTCGGGCGAGGCGGCGAATTCGAGTTCGGGAAGCTTGTAGCGCGGGATGAGACGCCACCTGCGCGGCCCTCCCGGGCGGCGCAAGGTCGGCAGGCGGCCTGTTACTGGATCAGGCCGTTCTTCAGCGCGTAGTAGGTCAGGTCGCTGTTCGATTCGAGCTTCATCTTCTCCATCACGCGGGTGCGGTAGGTGCTGACGGTCTTCACGCTCAGCGACAGGCTGTCGGCCATGTGGCCGATGGTCTCGCCCTTCGAGAGCCGCAGGAAGACCTGGAACTCGCGCTCGGAAAGCTGCTCATGCAACGGACGGTTCGCGTTGCCGCCGAGGTTGCTGGCCAGCAACTCGGCGACGGCCGGCGTGATGTACTTGCGGCCCCGCGCGACGGTGCGGATCGCGGTGACGATCTCCTCGGGATCGCACTCCTTGTTCAGGTAACCGCTCGCGCCCTGGCGCAGCAAGGTGGTGGCGTAATGCTCTTCGGGGAAACCGCTGAGGATGAGGATGGGCAGCTCGGGCTCGCGGGCGCGGATCGCGGCCAGCGCATCGACGCCGCTCTGCTGCGGCATCGACAGGTCCATGACCAGCACGTCGATCTGTTCCTTGCGGACGATGTCGAGGGCCTCGCGGCCGTTGGAGGCCTCGGCCACGACCTGCAGATCGACCTGCTCCGCGAGATACTGGCGCAGACCGGCGCGAACGAGCGCGTG
This sequence comes from Rhizobacter sp. P3_C12, assembly GCF_056402735.1. Classification (NCBI taxonomy): domain Bacteria; kingdom Pseudomonadati; phylum Pseudomonadota; class Betaproteobacteria; order Burkholderiales; family Sphaerotilaceae; genus Rhizobacter; species Rhizobacter sp. P3_C12. The sequence goes on along the minus strand of NZ_JBFUGW010000255.1, from coordinate 1,949 downwards.
GTCGTCAACGATGGCAATCTTGATCATGAGCGACTGTCCCCTGTGGTTGGACTCCGATCGATTCTAGAGGCACACAGAAAAATCGCATGAAGAACTTCTTTCACCGATTCAAGCGCAGTGCCTTCACGTTCCCGCTCGCGGTGGTGACCGCGCTGACGCTGATGGGCATCAGCGAAACCGCCTACCGCACCTCGGTGGACGCGCTGGACCGGCTGGGCGAAATGGGCGTCGCCCGCACCAACAACATGGTGCTGCTGCGCCAGGTGCTCGATGCCGAGAACGGCCAGCGCGGCTACCTGATCACCGGCCGCCCCGAGTACCTGAAGCCGTACCGCTCGTCGATGGCGAACATCGGCGAGACGCTGCGCACGCTCGGCGAGTACTACGCGCACGAGCCCGACCGCGTCGCCGACTTCACCGTGCTCGCGACACTGGTCAGCAGGAAGGTCTCCGAGATGGACACCACGGTGCAGTTGCGCGCCGACGGCCGCGACGAGGCCTGGCGCGCGGTCATCGAGACCGACATCGGGCGCGAGCAGATGGAGAGCATCCGCCTCGCCTCCGAGCGGCTGGTGACGCGCGAATCGATGCTGATCGCCGACCGCCGCGAGGAGGTCTACCAGACGCTGCTGCTGAGCCGGCTCGGCGTCAACGCGATGACGGCGCTGAGCGTGCTGGCCTTCTTCATGTACCTGCGCCAGTCGAACACGCTCGAGAAGGAACGCGTGCACAAGAAGGAGGCGCTGCAGGCCGAGCGCGACCTGCTGGAGGTGCAGGTGACCGCGCGCACCGCGCAGCTCACCGAACTGGCGCAGCATCTGCAGACCGCCCGCGAGGATGAGCGCAGCCGGCTCGCGCGCGACCTGCACGACGAGCTGGGCGCGCTGCTGACGGCGGCCAAGCTCGACGTGGCGCGGCTGAAGTCGCGCATCACGATCCACACACCCGACATCACCGAGCGGCTGGTGCACCTGAACGAGACGCTGAACGAAGGCATCGCGCTGAAGCGCCGCATCATCGAGGACCTGCGGCCGTCGTCGCTGAGCAACCTGGGGCTGCTGGCGGCGCTGGAGATCCTGGGCCGCGAGTTCGCCGAGCGCTCGGGCGTGAAGGTGGTCAGCGAGCTCGAACCGGTGTCGCTGAAGCCGTCGGGCGAGCTGACGGTGTACCGGCTCGTGCAGGAGGCGCTGACCAACGTCGCGAAGTACGCGCAGGCGCGCCAGGTGGTGGTCACGCTGCGGCCGCGCGGCGCGCTGGCCGAGGTCGACGTGCACGACAACGGCAGCGGCTTCGACACGCAGGTGGCGCGGCCGTCGACGCACGGGCTGCTGGGCATGCGCTACCGCGTCGAGGCCGAGGGCGGGCGCATGAGCATCCAGTCGACGCCGGGCACCGGCACGCGCATCCAGGCGACGCTGCCGCAGATCTGAGCCTGAGAAGAGACGGCGGGACCGTCGGCTCCCTCCTACACCGCATCGGCTCGCCGTCCCATTCCTCGCGGACGCCCGCGCTCCTAGAGTGGTCCCATCGTCAACCACTCACACCGAAGGAGCCAGAGCATGCTGTATTACGCCGTCGTGTTCTTCATCATCGCGCTGATCGCCGCCCTGTTCGGCTTCGGCGGCATCGCGGCCAGCGCTGCCGGCATCGCGAAGATCCTGTTCATCATCTTCGCGATCATGGCCGTCGCTGCCTTCCTGTTCGGTCTCATCAAGCGGGGTACCTAGCCCGGCCTTGCGGCGCGGTCGTCCCTCGCCTAACTTAGTTATCCCACACATCAAGGAAACAACCATGACCACCTCCACCTTCAAGACCGACAACCTCAGCAGCCAGGCCAGCGACACCGTCAACCGCCTGGCCGACTCGGCCGACAGCGCCGTCAAGAGCACGCGCCGCGTCGCCAACACCGCGCTCGACCAGGCCGAGACGGCGATCGGCGAGGCACGCGA
>NZ_JBFUGW010000254.1:0-8972 GCF_056402735.1 Rhizobacter sp. P3_C12 | reverse complement strand
ACCACCAGCCCGCCCCGGCCAGCGCGGCGACCACCAGCCCGGCCAGCGCATAGACGCCGGCCCGCGACGGCGGCTTCGCATGCGGATCCGGCATCAGCTCGGCCGGCCGCGTGGACGGCGTCACCACCGTCGACGCACCGAGGTCCGGCGGCACCGGCAACCCGCCGCGCGTGCTGCTGCCCAGCAGTTGCGACGACGCATGCCCCAGACCGTGCCCCTGCCCACCCGGCAGCAAGGCCCGCAGCGCCGCCATGTCCTGCGGCCGGTCGTCCGGCTTCACCGCCAGCCCGGCATCGATGGCGGCCAGGAACTGCGGCGAATACCGCCCCGCCCCCGCCTGCACCGCCGGCTGCAGGTCGTCGGTGACGAGCCGGCTCACCGATGCGAGCGGCGCCCGCCCGGTGATCGAGGCATACAGCACCGCGCACAGCGCATATACGTCGGTCCACGGCCCCTGGCGCATCGCCTTCGATTCGGCGTACTGCTCCACCGGCGCGTAGCCGGCCTTCAGGATCACGGTGAGCGCCTGCGTCGCATCGCCGATCACGCGGCGCGCCGCGCCGAAATCCAGCAGCACCGGCCGCATGCTCGCCGCGCCGCCGAACTGCGTGCTCTGCTGGTTCAGCAGCAGGATGTTGTCGGGCGCGATGTCGCGGTGGTAGCAGCGCTGGTGGTGCATCAGCTCCAGCGCGTCGATCAGCGGGTGCGCCACGCCGAGCAGCAGCGCCTCGTCGGGCCGGCCGTGCTCGATCAGCCACTGCTTCAGCGTCGGACCTTCGTAGTACGGCATCACCATGTAGGCGGTGCCCTGCTGTTCCCAGAAGCGGTACACCTTGACGAGCGACGGGTGGTCGAACGCGGCCAGCAGCTGCGCCTCGTTGACGAAGCTGCGCAGGCCCAGCTCGAAGGTCTCGCGGTGGCGCGCCGAGCGCACCGAGACCTCGCATTGCGGGCCGCGCGTCGCGAGCGTCGCCGGCATGTACTCCTTCAGCGCGACCACGCGGCCGAGCTGGGTGTCGCGCGCCAGGTAGACGATGCCGAAACCGCCCTCGCCGACCAGGCCCTCGACCACGTACTCCTGCAGCCGGAACCCGTTCGGCAGCGAGTTGCCGCCGTCGAGCGGCGCACCGGTCTTGACGACGGTGCGGTCGTCGTCCGGCGCCGAAGTCGAATCGCTCACCAGCGCCCCTCCAGCAACTCCGAGAAGCAGTCCGGCGGCGGCAGCCCGGGCGCCACCGACAGGCTGTCGTCGGGCGCCGACGCATGGTCGGGCCACCACAGGCTGTGGCCGGTGTAGCGGCGCATCGCCTCGGCCACCACCAGCCCGTCGATCCATTGCGGCAGGCTCGCGGCGCCCGCATAGGTGTAGCGCAGCCGGCCCGGCATTGCGGTGGCAGCAGGCTCGACGCTGTGCCGCTCGGCCTGCCACGACGGCGCGCGCGCAAGCGCCGATTCAAAATCTTCGACCGTCGCACCGGCCCCCAGCGTGCCGAGTGCGGCAGCACTCAGGTGCCGGTACCAGCCGTCCAGCGCCTGGATGCCCTCCAGCGTCTCCGGCAGGTCGTGCGCGGTCTGCGCGACCACCAGCGGGAAATAGCGGCCGACCTTGTCGACGCTCGGCATCAGCACGCCGGCCCACCATTCGCTGTCGATCACGCCGGGCGCCCAGGCGAAGCGCCAGATCGGCCCCGTGAGGTACACATCGAGGAACTGCGCGCCGAGCCGCGTGCGGCTCGCGTCCATGCCCTTCGACAACCACGCATCGCAGGCATCGACGAACGGCTGCGGCAGCCGCCGGCTCGCGAAATCGCCCAGCATCGCGAGCTTGCCGAACCAGCCCGGCGCCTGCGTGCCGACGCCGCTGATGAACTGGTCGATGCTGAAGTCGTGGCTCACAGCTTGCCCGGGCATGAGAACTCTTGCAGCTCGGGCAAGCGGAACGGGTTGCGCACGCTGCTCGCGGTGACCAGGAACACCGCCTTGCGGTTGTCGATGTTGAAGGTCGCCTTGAAGCGCTCCGGCGCGCCGGCCGCCTCGACCTGCTGCTTGTCGAACAGCCGGAACAGCGCCCACGGGCCTTCCCGGGTGTCGCCCGACAGCCCGCTCGCCGACACCGGCGTCAGCGCCACGCGCACCTGCGTGCTGCCGCGCGGCCCCGGCCACTGGATCGAGGCCGGGATCTGCGGGCCGTGCGCATACTTGACGAGCTGGCCGTCGACGTCGAGCGTGAACTGCGTGATGTTCGGGTCCATCTCCATCGGCTTGAAGTCGAGCCGCAGCCCCGGCGCGGTGCCGCCGCCGCGGAAGAAGGTGTCGCGGATCACCGCCGCATGCTGGAACTGCAGCAGCGTGGAACTGTCGGCACCCATCGATGCGCCGTCGATCTTCTTGAAGCTCCACGGCCGCGTCGAGGTGTCGACGAAGTTCACCAGGTTCTTCTGGAAGAACGCGTCGAACAGCCCGCCCGGCGCGAACACGCGGGCGAAGTCTTCCTGCGTCACGTCGCGGCTGCTGCCGCGCGCGAACGGGTAGCGCCCGCTGATCGCCTGGCGGCAGAACTCGCCGATCTCGGCATTGATCGAGTTGCCGATGTTGCTGCGCGTGATGTCGAGCGCCGCCTTGGTACCGCTGACCGACAGCGTGTTCAGCAGCGAGCGGGTCGGCTCGGGCAGCCGCGCGGCCTCGGCCTTCACCTTGTTCGGCACGTCAGAGGGCGGCGGCACGTTGCCGCCCTTCACCGCGGTGTCGGCCGCGGTCAGCAGCGTGTAGACCTCGTTGATCAGCGCGATGGTCGAGTCGATCGGCGCGGCCTTGCCGTCGACCGCCCGTGTCTGCTGGCGCAACGCGAYGAAGCGGTCGTCGACGATGCTCTCGATGCGCTGGCCCGGCCCGAGCGGCGTGGCCGGCGCCTGGTTGCCCAGCAGCCGCAGCAGTTCCTCGCGCGAGCGCTGGATCGCGTCGCGCGCCTTGGTCTCGACCTTCGACGCCACGTCCTTGCTGTCGCCGAGCGTGGTCTCGCGCGACATCGCCTTCAGCAGCGGCACCAGCGGGTTGTCGGGCGCCGACAGCACGCGCGACATCTGCACCGCCTGCGACAGGTTGGCCGTCGGCAGCATCTTCACGTCGGCGATGAACTCCTCCCACACCGTGACGTAGTCGGTCAGGTACAGGCGGCGCACCTCGTCGGCGAGCTGCTGCTGCACGTCGAGCGAGCGCAGCGCGTTCTGGCGATTGCTGTCGTTGACGCCCAGCACCCAGCTCTCTTCATCGGCCAGCGTGCGCGCGACGCGCTCGACCTCGCGCTGGAAGCCCTTGTGGTAGCCGTCGTAGGTGAAGAGCCCCGGCACGCCCTTGGTCAGCGGCTGGCCGCTCATGCGCGTGAACACCAGGCCCGCGCCGGCACCGGCCGCCTTCGCCACCGTGAACTCCGGGATGTCGGCGCCGACGCCCTGGCGCTTCAGGCGGCGGTACACGCGCTCGGTGAGCGGTGTCGCGATCAGGCGGGCCCGCGTCTGCGCGACCAGCTGCTTGTCCTCGGGCAGCGGCGACACCGCCTGGCCCTCGGCCAGCAGCGCGTCGAGGTGGGATTCGAGCTCGGCGCGCTGCTCGGTGGTCACCGAGCGCGGCAGGTTCGTCTCCCAGTCGGCCATCACGTAGAGCTTGAGGGCGGCCGGGTCGAAGCGCTCCGGGTCGTAGAGCATCACGTAGGCCTTCAGCGCCTCGTACTGCAGCTCGGGGTTGTCGAGGCCGGTCTTCAGGCGGTCCTCGATGCCGAGCGCGATGCGCGGCAGCACCGCGTCGGTCAGCATGCGGCGGTAGGCCTGCTGCGACGCGCCATCGAGCTTGCGGCCCTGGTACAGCCCGAAGCCGTGGCTGAACGGCACCGAGTCGCCGATGCCGGCCCGCGCCAGGTCGCGCGTGGCCTGCAGCGCCGGCAGCAGCACCAGGATGTCGGGCGACGCGCGGTTCGGCGTCGACTGCACCAGCTTGCGCACTTCTTCGACGGTGGCATCCACCTTCGCGATGTAGCGCTGGTTGTTGACGTAGCTGACGCCCCAGGCGAGCAGCACGCCCAGCGAGACGATGCCGAGCGCCGCATAGGCGGCCGTGATCATCCAGGCGCGGCGGCGCTCCCATTTCAGGTCGGTGCCGGCCAGCGCGGCCTCGCCGAACACCACTTCCTTCAGCAGCCGCGACAGGAAGAAGCTCTTGCCGCCGGACTGCAGCGGCGGCAGCACCGTGCGCTCGAGCCGGTAGGTGCGCGCGATGCGGCCGAGCATGCGGTCGATCGGCGTGCCTTCCTGCGTGCCGCTGATGAAGTACACGCCGCGCAGCAGCGGGTGGGCCTCGAACTGCGACGGCGAGAAGACCTGGTCGATCCAGTCCTTCAGCAGCCCGCGCAGCGCCTCGAACTGCTGCGGGAAGCCGTAGATGCGGGCACGGCGCTGCGGGTCGCGCTCGAGTTGCAGGCGGTCGATCAGGCCGTCGGTGAGGCGCTTCTCGAGCGCGTCGAACTCGGCCGGGAACACCGAGAGATCGGTGTGCTGCTGCTTGTCGAGCTTGAAGGTCATGCCCCACGGCGTCGCGCGGGTGTCCTTGTCGACCTCGCCCAACGTCTCCATGAAGCCCGACAGCAGGTCGCACTTGGTGACCAGCAGGTAGATCGGGAAGCGCATGCCCAGGTGCTGGTGCAGCTCCTGCAGCCGCAGGCGCACGGTGGCGGCGTGTTGCGCGCGCTCGTTGACGTTGGCGGTGAGCAGGTCGCTGACCGACACGGTGATCAGCACGCCGTTCAGCGGCTGGCGCGGCCGGCTGCGCTTGAGCAGGTCGAGGAAGCCCTCCCAGGCCTTGCTGTCGGTGTTCTTGTGGCTGTCCTGCGTGGTGTAGCGGCCGGCGGTGTCGATCAGCACCGCCTGGTCGGTGAACCACCAGTCGCAGTTGCGCGTGCCGCCGACGCCCTTCACCGAGTGTTCCCCCATCGCTGCGGCGAGCGGGAAGTTGAGGCCGGAGTTGACCAGCGCGGTCGTCTTGCCCGAGCCCGGTGCGCCGATGATCACGTACCACGGCAGCTCGTACAGGTAGCGCTTGCCGAGGCGCGACGTGAGGCCGCTGAACGCGCCGGCAACGCCCGTCTTGCCGGTGTCGAACTTCGCGTTGCGCAGCGTCTGCAGCGCCTTCTGGAAGCGCTCGTTCAGCGTCTTCAGCTCGGCGTTGGCCGGATCGTCGGCGGCCGTGCCCGCCACCGGCGTCAGCAGCTGGTCGACGACGCGCGCATTGGTCTTGCGCGCACGGAAGTACTGCCACAGCTTGCGCAGGATCACGAGGCCGACGATCACGCCGATGAACACCAGGCGTGCTGTTGCACTTTCCAGGGGTCTCCAGGTGCCGATCGCGATCAGCGGCCCGACGATCCAGATGACGAGGGACAGCGCGATCAGCCCGAGGATCAGCAGGAACCACGGGTTGAGCAGGACACCGAGCAGCTTCTTCATGATCCGGTTCCGGGAGCCGAGGCCGCGGGCGTCGCGCCGCGCGAGATGAACAGGGTGATTTCGACGCGCCGGTTCAGCGCGCGGTTGGCCGGCGAGTCGTTGGCGGCCACCGGCTCGCCATCGGCGCGGCCCTCGGCCTTGACGCGGTCGGCGGCGACGCCGTAGCCCACCAGGATGTCGCGCACCGTCTTCGCGCGCTCCTCGGACAGGTGCCAGTTCGACGGGAACTGCGCGGTGCGGATGCGCACGTTGTCGGTGTGGCCGGTCACCAGCACCGAGCCCTGCACCTGGGCCAGCGCCTCGGCGATGCGCTTCATCAGCGCCTCGCGGTCGCTGGTGAGCGCCGCGCTGGCGGGCGGGAACAGGCCGTCGCCGCGGATGATCACCACGCTGCGGTCGACCTCGTCGCGCACCGTGACCAACTCGGCCTTGATGTCGTTGACGAGGAACTGCGCGAGCCGCGGCTTCGGTGCCGGCAGCTTGACCGGCGGGGTCGGCGGGATCAGCCGCAGTTCCTGGATGCGGCCGTAGACCGGGTCGGAATCGCCGCTCAGCCGCCACGACAGGCCGAGGTAGATCGCGACCACCAGCAGCATCACGACGGCGCTGGCCACCCACAGCGGCAGCCAGGTCAGCATCGAGCGGCGGGTCGCGGCCTCGCCGCGCCAGTTCTGCGCGAGCGGCTGCGGGTAGTCGCCGCGCTCCTTCTTGATGATCTGCGCGAGCCGCTCGCGCACCGCCTCGAGCTGCGCGCGGCCACCGTCGACGACGCGGTAGCGGCCCTCGAAGCCCAGGCACAGCGCGGCGTAGATCAGCTCCAGCAGGTCGCGGTTGCCGCCCGGGTTCTCGGCCAGCTTGGCCATCAGCTGGAACACCTTCTCGCCGCCGCCGGTCTCGTTGTGGAACATCGCCAGCAGGCTGTGGCGGCCCCACTGGCCGGAGGCGCCCCACGGCATGGTGGCGGCCACCTCGTCGAGCAGCGTGCACAGGATGTAGCGCGCGGCCAGCACGCGCTCGGGCGTGATGCCGCGGGCGCGCGCCTGCGCCTCGAATTCGCGCAGGCCCTGGGCGATCGATTCGCGCAGCGCGGCCGGGTCGGCCAGCTGGGTGGAGGCGCGGATCTGCGGCACCAGCGCCAGCAGCGGGTTCGCCAGCGCCACCAGCGGGTTCAGGCCGCTGTCGCTCGGCCCGATGTCGGCCGCCACGTCGGCTCCGGCGGGCTGCTGCGGCGCGTGCTGCGGACGCGAGGGCATGGCGGTCGTGCGCCCGCCCGGCGTCGGCATGATGAAGGTGCGGCCGGTGTCGACTTCGGCAAACGGATCGTCGGGGGAAGAGGGGCTCATCGCGCTCACCACGTTCTTTCTGGCTTACTTCACTGGCTTCTGATGGCCCACAGCTCGAGCTCGAGGCCGGGGAAGTCGCCCGCGATGTGCATCGCGACGTGGCCGTTGGACGAGACGGCCTTCCACAGCTCGCCGCTGCGGTCGAGCTCGAAATAGAAATACCCCGCATGGAACGGCAGCTGGCGCGGCGCGACCGGCAGCGAGCGCAGCCCGATGCCGGGCAGCTGCAGGTTGACCAGATCGCGGATCTTGTCGACCGGGCCGATCTTGGTCTGTGCCGGGAAGCGCTGGCGCAGCTGCTCGCCCGGCACCTGCGCATTGACGGCCAGCACGAAGGTGCCGGTGCGCGCGAGCTCCAGGTCGTCGACGACGGCGGTGCGCACGCCGTGCGTGCGGGCGACCAGCTCGATCTGCAGCGCGTTCTGCTCGAGCACGGCCGTCAGCATGCGGCGCAGCTCGGCGAACACCGGCGCGAAGCAGGCGTTCAGGTCGTCGTGCCGGTACGGCGGGAATTCGGGCGGGCGGCGCGTGCTGCTGGCCAGCGTGGCCAGGTCGCCGGCCAGGCGCAGGCAGTCGCGGTGCAACTCCTTCGGGTGCGCATTCGGCACCGCGGTGTGCTGGCTGAAGATCGGCTCGTTGCGGTTCAGCGTCTGCAGCATCAGGAAATCGGCCAGCTCGGAGACGCCGTGGCTCAGCTGCCCCATGCGGCCGGCGAGCGCCTGCGCGCGCTGCAGGATCAGGCCGTGCAGCAGCGAGGCGCTGGCCGACAGCTGGGCGGTGGCCTCGATCGCCACCTGCGGCGGGATGTAGCTGCGTTCGAGCGTGACCTGGCCGTCGCTGCGGCGCTCGGCCACCAGCGCGACGCCGAGCAGCGCATAGGCCTCGGTGGCCTCCTTCGCGCGCACGAAGCGCATGCGCAGCCGGCCGGTCTGGATGGCGGCCGGCTCGTCGCTCGCGTCGGTGTTGTCGCGCACGTTCTCTTCGGCGGCCTCGAAGCGGCACAGCTCGTCGGTGCCGCTGAAGTCGACCTCGTTCAGGCCCTGGCGCTGCAGCGGCAGCGCGAGGTAGATCAGCTCGCCCTTCACGTCGGCCGGCACCTCGATCGGCGGCGGCAGCGGGTCGAGCAGCGGCATCGAGAACGGCGTGCCGTCGGGCAGCAGGCCGGCGGCGCGCGTGAGGCCCAGCTTGCCGAGCGCGAGCAGGCCCTCGTCGATCTCCAGTTCGGAGAAGCCCCAGGCGAACGGCGTCACGCAGCGCGTGCGTGCATCGACCAGGCGCTCGATGTAGCGGGTTTCCTGCTGGAAATGGTGGGGCTGCAGGAACATGCCCGACGACCAGACGACCTTGGCGCGCCAGCTCATGGAGAGATCCGTCCGTTCACGGTGGGGGGGTGTGTTTCAGGGCTTGATTTCAGGCTGCGTGCGGGTGGCCTGCACGGCGATGTCGTCCAGGCTGACGGCGACGATGTTCGTGCGGTTCGGGGCCACCGGGATCACGGCGCGCCAGCGGGCGCGCTCGAGTTCGCGGAAGGCGACCATCACGCCGATGAACTTGGTCTCGGGCGACAGTTTCTTCTCGAGCGGGCGCTTTTCGCCAGGACGCAACACGAATTCCTCGCGCGACACCAGATCGGGGCCGAGCACCTGCTGTTCGCGTTCGAACAGCGAGACGAAGTCGGCCGACTCGAACTGCGCGTTGGCCTTCAACTCGAAGACGCGCACGACGACCGGGGAGGCCCGCTTGCGCGCGTCGGGGTTGATCTGGGCGCCGGCGGCGACCTCGCCTTTCAGCGTGGCGGGACCGGCGAAGGGGTTGAACTTCTCGACGGTGGTGCAGCCTGCGACGAGGCCGAGAACGGCCAGCGCGGCGGTGATGAGCAGTTGGCGCATGGGACGGCGGATGGGGTGGGGGGAATGGGCAAACGGACTGGCGCCCGCAGGATAGCGGTCGCTCTCACCCGTCAGTCGTGACTTAGGTAATGAGAGCGCCGGCTGGCGCGGCAGGCCGGTTGACGAAGGTCAGTTGGACCGGACGCGGACGACGCCTAGGCTCGCGCCATGCCCTACCCTGCGCCTTCTTCGCCCCGTTCGCCGCGCCTGCTCGCCGTGCTGGCTGCACTGGCGCTGGCCGCCTGTGC
>NZ_JBFUGW010000253.1:0-9007 GCF_056402735.1 Rhizobacter sp. P3_C12 | reverse complement strand
CGGTTGTCGCGCCGCGCCTCGACGCCCGTCTGCACCCGCACGCGGCGCCGCGTCGCCTGCCCGGCCAGCGCCTGCTGCGCGTTGATCAGCAGGTTCAGCACCACCTGGCCGACCTGGTCGCCGTCGGCGTGGATCGACGGCAGCGCCGCCTCCAGCTCGGTCTCCAGCTCGATGCCGTGCGTGCGGTAGCCGTAGTGCAGCATCTCCACCGCGGCGCACACCAGGTCGTTGATGTCGACCGTGCTGCGCTGCGGCGGCTTGCTGCGCGCCATGTCGAGGAAGGTGCGCACGATGCGCCCGCAGCGCTCGGCCGCCTCGCGGATGYGCAGCACGTCGGCCTTCAGCGCATCGTCCTCGCATTTCTCCTCCAGCAGGCTGGCGCGCCCCATCACGATCGCGAGCGGGTTGTTCAGCTCGTGCGCGACGCCGGCCAGCAGGCTGCCCATCGCGGTCAGCTTCTCGCTCTGGCGCAGGGCCTCGCGCTGGCGCTCGATCTGCTGCGCCGCGCCATGCCGCTCGGTCACGTCGACCATCGACGCGGTGTAGAACACCGTGCCGCCGACATCGCTGCGCCACAGCACCATCTCGATCGGAAACTCGCGGCCGTCGGCGCGCAGCCCGAACAGCTCCATGCGCCGGCCCAGCACGCGCGGCGCGCCGCCGGCCGCGAGCCGCGCCATGCCGGCATCGTGCGCGGCCCGGTAGCGCTCGGGCATCGCGACCTCGCTGACGCGCCGGCCCAGCACGTCGGCGCGCGTGCGGCCGAACATCGCCTCGGCCGACGGGTTGAACTCGACGATGCAGCCCTGCCCGTCGGTGGAGATCAGCGCCGCCAGCGCATGGTCGACGATCGCCGACTTCAGCGCCTCGCTGGCGCGCAGCTGCTCGACCTGTTGCGCCAGCGCCTCCTCGTGCAGCTTCAGCTCGGTGTGGTCGCGCCCGAACACGACGATCGCCTGCACCGGCTCGCCGGGCGGGCCGTACGGCACCATCGTCTCCTGGACGAAGCGCCGGCCGCGCACCGGGTACTCGACCCAGCCCTGCCAGCGCAGCGATTCGCCGCCGAACAGGCGCTCGGTCCACGGCAGGTAGCCCTCGTACGACGCGCGGCCGATCACGTCGGCCAGGTGCCGGCCGGTGATCTGCTTCGGTGTCAGCCCGAAGAAGCCGGCCGCCTCGCCGTTCGCGTAGCGGTAGCGGTGCGCACGGTCGATCACCGCGACGCGCGCGGTGATGTGGTCGAGCAGCGAGCTCATCAGCGCCGGGTCCAGCGCCGCACCGTCCGCGGCTTCGGGGCGCTCGCCCCATCGCAGGCGGCCGGTCCAGCTGAACTCGCGCTGGAGTCCGGTCATGCGTCCGCGACGTGGGGCACGAAGACGTAGCCCACGTTGCGAACGGTCTTCAGCACTTCCGGCTTGTCGGGGTTGGATTCGATCTTGCGGCGCAGCCGCATCACGCGCAGGTCGATCGAGCGGTCGAACACGTCCCAGCCGCGGTTGTGCGCCTGCTCCATGATCTGGTCGCGGCTCAGCGGCCGGTTCGGGTGGCGGGCGAACAGCGACAGCAGGTCGAACTCGGCAGCGCTGATCTCGACCTCGCGGCTGTCGTCGAGCGCGAACAGCCGGCGCTGGTCGAGGTCGAGCTCGCAGGTGCCGAAGCGCACGCGCTTGCTCGGCGTCGGCTGCGAGGCGGCCGCCGCCACCTGCGGTGCCAGCGTGGCGAGCGCCACGCGGCGCAGCACCGCGCGGATGCGCGCCAGCAACTCGCGCATCTCGAACGGCTTGGGCACGTAGTCGTCGGCACCGAGCTCCAGGCCGACGATGCGGTCGACCGATTCGCCGGCGGTGGTCAGCATCACCAGCCCCATGTGCGGGTGGCGCTCGCGCAGCCAGCGCGCGAGCGACAGGCCGTTCTCGCCGGGCATGTTGACGTCGAGGATGGCCAGGTCGGGCAGCGATTCGGCGAGCATCTCGCGCGCCTGTGCCGCATCCTGCGCGGTGCGCACGACCAGGCCGTGGCGGCCGAAGTACTCGCTCAGCAGCGAGCGGATCTCCGGCTCGTCGTCGACGACCAGCACGACAGGGGTGGCGGCTTGCACGCCGGACGCCATGGGGAAGATGCCTCGTTGCGGTATGTCGCGGGGGGTTCGCGGCGGATCATATCGGTCCGGCGGCGCAATGCCGGCACGGTTCGCGCCGCTCAGCACCGCGGTGATCCATTCGGTGGCGGTCGGCGTGGTGTTCATCGCGCACCGCTCACAGGCTCAGGTGGGCGATGTCCTCGCCGAAGGCCTCGCTGCGGAACACCACCGGCCGGGTGTCGGCGAACTCCAGCCGGTGCGCCTGGGCGAAGCGGGCGCGCTGCACCGCGACACGCGACGGGCGGCGCGCAGGCGCAGCGGCGCGGCGCGAGAACAGGCGTTGCAGCGTGGTGGTGACGAGGGTCGCGGTCATGGGGGGCTCCGGGCGGTTGTGCGTGTTGGTATGCCGTCAGTGTCGAAGCGGTGGGTATCAACCCCGTTTCCGCAACGGCCCGCTTTGTTTCGTTTGTTTCACCACGCCCCGCCCGTATCATCCCGCGATGCCCGCCACCCTCGCCGGCCAGCTCGTCGTGGCCATTTCCTCGCGCGCCCTGTTCGATTTCGAAGAGGAGAACCGCCTGTTCGAAGCCAAGGACGACCGCGCCTACATGCAGCTGCAGCTGCAGCGCGTCGGCGAACCGGCGAAGCCCGGCGTCGCGTTCTCACTGGTCAACAAGCTGCTCGCGTTCAACGCGGCGTCGCCGCAGGCCTCGGTCGAGGTGGTGATCCTGTCGCGCAATGACCCGGTCTCGGGCATGCGGGTGTTCCGCTCGGCCCAGCATTACGGGCTGCCGATCCAGCGCGGCGTGTTCACGCGCGGCGAATCGCCATGGCGCTACCTGCGGCCGCTGAATGCCCACCTGTTCCTGTCGACCAACGAGGCCGACGTGCGCTCGGCCCTCGAGGCCGGCGTGCCGGCCGCCCGCGTCTACCCGCACTCGGCGCGTGCGTCCGATGCCCATCCGCACGAGGTGCGGATCGCGTTCGACGGCGACGCGGTGCTGTTCTCCGACGAGGCCGAGCAGGTGTTCCAGAGCGGCGGGCTCGATGCCTTCCAGGCCCATGAGCGCGACAAGGCGCTGAAGCCGCTGCCGGCGGGGCCGTTCAAGCCGCTGCTCGAAGCGCTGCAGCTGCTGCAGCGCCAGGCCTCGCCGGCGATGCGGGTGCGCACCGCGCTCRTCACCGCGCGCAGCGCACCGGCGCACGAGCGCGCGATCCGCACGCTGATGGACTGGCACATCGAGATCGACGAGGCGATGTTCCTCGGCGGGTTGCCGAAGGGCGAGTTCCTGCGCGAGTTCGAGCCCGATTTCTTCTTCGACGACCAGACCGGGCACATCGAGAACGCCGCCGCCCATGTGCCTTCAGGCCATGTCGCGGCCGGCGTCTCGAACCTGATCGCGCAGGTGGCGGCCGTTCAGGCCGAGCGCTGACGCCACCAGCCGAGGCCGGCCGAGGTGCCGGCGCGCGGGCGGTACTCGCAGCCGATGTGGCCGCTCCAGCCGAGCTCGTCGATCACGTCGAACAGGTGGGCGCAGTTCAGCTCGCCGACGTCCGGCTCGTGCCGCTGCGGCACGCCCGCCACCTGCATGTGGCCGACGCGGCCGCTCGGCAGGTACTGGCGCAGCTTCATCTCGACGTCGCCCTCGACGATCTGGCAGTGGTAGAGATCCATCTGCACCTTCAGGTTGGGCCGCCCGAGCTCGACGACCACCGCATGCGCCTCGGATTGCCGGTTCAGGAAGTAACCCGGGACGTCGCGCGTGTTGATCGGCTCGATCGTCAGCTCGATGCCGAGCGGTGCCGCATGGCCGGCCGCCCAGTCGAGGTTGGCGACATAGCACTCGCGCAGCCAGGCCCGGTCGACCTCCGGCGGCGCGATGCCCGCCATCACGTGCAGCCGCGGGCAGCCGATCTCGCCGGCCAGCGCCAGCGCATGTTCGATGCCTTCGCGGAAGGCGGCCTCGCGGCCGGGCAGGCAGGCCAGGCCGCGCTCGCCCTGCGTGGCATCCCCTGGCGGCGCGTTGAACAGCACCTGCCGCAGTCCGTTCCCCTGCAGCCGCGCCTTCAGTTCCGCAGCCGGCAGGTCGTACGGGAACAGGCATTCGACCGCGTCGAAGCCGTCGCGCGCCGCGGCCTCGAAGCGATCGATGAACTCATGCTCGGTGTACATCAGGCTCAGGTTGGCGGCGAACTTCGGCATGGCGGGTCTCCTCAGCGGTGAAGTCAGCGGTGAAGTCAGCGGTGAGAGCTGCCGTCCTGCGCTTCCATGAACGCGCGCCGGAAGGCCAGCGGCTTCGAGATGCCGTTCAACGGTGCCTGCGGCGAACCGGCCCCCGAGATCAGCAGCGAGCCGTAGTCGAGCATGCGGCCCATCACCGTCTGGTCGACCTGGATCGATTCCACCTTGTTGATGTTGATCTCGATCGTCTGCCGCGAGATGAAGCCCTGCTTGACGATCACCCGCTTGTTCGTCACCGCGAGCTCGGTGGTCTTGTACATCACGTAGGCATAGCCCCAGGCGATCAGCCCGACGCCGAAGGCCGGCAGCAGCACCAGGCCGAGCAGCAGCGGCACCCACAGCGACCAGAGGCTCACGTGGGCGTAGTGCAGCACGCGTTCGTCCGGGGTCAGTGCGCCTTCGATGTAGCTCGACATGGTGTTCCTTGGGGAGAGTGCGGCGTGACGATAGCAGCTGCGGGTTGCTACAGTCGGCGCCCGCCCCTTGCGTCGCCGCGATGCCGCCCACCGTCCGCACCGTCCTGCCGCTGTCCATCGTCACCGCCACCAGCATGCTGGCGATGGACCTGTTCCTGCCGGCCGTGCCGACGCTGCAGGCCTCGCTCGGCATCGACGTGACGCTGGCGCAGGCGACGGTCGCGGTGTTCCTCGCCGGGCTCGCCGCGTCGCAGCTGATCTGGGGCGAGGCGATGACGCGGCTCGGCCCGCGCCGCTGCGTGCAGATCGGCGTCTCGCTGCTGGTGCTCAGCGCCTTCGGCTGCGCGCTGGCGCCCGACATCGGCTGGCTGCTCGCGATGCGCGCGCTGCAGGGCGCGGCCGCCGGTGCGGCGACGGTGGTGGCGCCGAGCGTCGTGCGCGCGACGCTGCCGGACGAGCATGCGGTGAAGGGCATCGCCTCGATCGCGATGATCGAGTCGGCGGTGCCGGCCGCCGGGCCGGTGCTCGGCAGCGCGCTGCTGCTGGTGATGGACTGGCGCGCCACGTTCTGGATCCTCGGCGGCGTCACGCTGCTCGCGCTGCCCTTCGTCGTGCGCGTCACGCCGCGCGAGCTGCCGGGGCTGGACCGCAGCGCCGCCTCGGGCTACGGCGCGATCGTCGGCAACCGCAGGTTCGTGCGCCTCGCGCTGTGCCATGCGCTGTGCTTCGGTGCGCTGCTGAGCTTCGTCGCGAGCGCGCCGCAGCTGATGGTGCATGCCTACGGCCGCGGCGCCGCCAGCTTCGCCGCGCTGCAGCTGATGAGCGTGCTGTGCTTCATGGCGGTGGCCAGCCAGTCCGGGCGGATCAGCCGGCGCTTCGGCGCGGCGCGTGCGGTGCAGGCCGGCTGCTGGGCGCATGTGGCGCTGTGCGGCGGCTTCGCGCTCGCGGCCTGGCTCGGACAGCCCGGCTACGCAACGGTCGCGGTGTTCTGGTGCGCCTTCACCGCGGTGCTCGCGGTGCGCGGGCCGGCCGCCTTCAGCGAGGCRCTGGCCCTGCCGCCGGTGCAGATGGGCCGCGCGTCGGCCCTGCTGATGCTGGCGATCCTCGCGGCCGGCGCGCTCGGCACGCAGGGCGTGGCGCCGTTCATGTCGGGCCGCTCGCCGCTGCCGCTGGCCCTGGCGATGCTGCTGCTGTGCGTCGCCAGCCTCGCAATGGTGCTGCCGTATCCCCACGGCCGCGCTTCCGCTTCACAATGAACGCCTATTCGAGATCGGAGACCCCATGTCCTACGTGATGCTCATCGTCGAACCCGTCGAACAACGCGGCCAGCGCACGCTCGCCGAAGGCCAGGCGGCCTACGACAGCATGCTGGGCTATGCCGAGAAGCTGAAGGCCCGCGGCGTGCTGAAGGGCGCCGAATCGCTGCTCGCGCAGGACCGCGCGGTGCGCGTGCAGAAGCGCGCCGGCGAGAAGCGGCTGGTCGACGGCCCGTTCGCCGAGGCCAAGGAAATGATCGGCGGCTTCTTCCTGCTCGACGTCAAGACGCGCGACGAAGCGGTGGCGATCGCGGCCGATTGCCCGGCCGCCGAGTGGTGCACGATCGAGGTCCGCGAGCTCGGCCCCTGCTTCGCCTAGGCACCCCGGGGGTTATCCCTGAGCTGGCCCTGGCGATGTCGATCCGGCCGCTGATCGCCCGTCGTGTGAACAGGGGCGGACCCATCGATCCGCCCGTCACACCCAGGAGCCGATCATGCTGAAGTCCACCCTGCTCGTCATCGCCGCTGCGCTCGCCGTGCTGCTGGTCTACGCCGCCACCAAGCCCGACACCTTCCGCGTCGAGCGCAGCGTGCGCATCCAGGCGCCGCCGGAGAAGCTGCACGCGATGATCAACGACCTGCGCAGCTTCAACACCTGGAACCCGTACGAGCGCAAGGACCCGGCGTTGAAGGGCAGCTACGGCCCGACCACCGTCGGCACCGGCGCGCGCTACGGCTGGGAGAGCAAGGAGGTCGGCACCGGCAGCCTCGCGATCCTCGAGACCGTGCCGGCCTCGAAGGTCACGATGGCGCTCGATTTCGTGAAGCCGTTCGAGGCGCACAACCAGGCCGAGTTCACGCTGCAGCCCGAGCAGGGCGGCACCCGCGTGACCTGGGCGATGCACGGCCCGGTTCCGTACCTCGGCAAGGTCATGCACGTCTTCATCAACGTCGACCGCATGGTCGGCACCGACTTCGAGGCGGGGCTCGCGAACCTGAAGAGCCTCGCCGAGAAGAGCACCTGAGGACCCCGGTGGAATCGACACAACCACGCACAGAGACACACCGTGCGATCGAAGCCGTCTGGCGCGCAGAGGCCGCGAAGATCATCGCGCACGTCGCGCGCATCGTGCGCGACGTCGGCCTGGCCGAGGAACTCGCGCAGGACGCGCTGCTCGCCGCACTGGAGCACTGGGAGGGCGGCGTGCTGCCCGACAACCCGGCGGCCTGGCTGATGACCACCGCCAAGCACCGCGCGCTCGACCGGCTGCGGCAGGACGCGCTGCATGCCCGCAAGCAGGAGGAGCTCGGCCACGAGATGGACGCGATGCAGGCGCACGTGGTGCCCGACTTCGTCGACGGGCTCGATGCCGCGCGCGAGGACGACATCGGCGACGACCTGCTGCGCCTGATCTTCACCGCCTGCCACCCGGTGCTGTCGACCGATGCGCGCGTCGCGCTGACGCTGCGGCTGCTCGGCGGGCTGACGACCGACGAGATCGCGCGCGCCTTCCTGGTGCCCGAGCCGACCATCGCTCAGCGCATCGTGCGCGCCAAGCGCACGCTGAGCGCGGCACGCGTGCCGTTCGAGGTGCCGCAGGCGGATGCGCGCGCGGCGCGGCTCGGCTCGGTGCTGGAGGTGATCTACCTGGTGTTCAACGAAGGCTATTCGGCGACCGCCGGCGACGACTGGATGCGCCCGTCGATGTGCGACGAGGCGCTGCGGCTCGGCCGCGTGCTGGCCGGCCTGGCGCCCGGCGAGAGCGAGGTGCACGGCCTGGTCGCGCTGATGGAGATCCAGGCTTCGCGCACGCCGGCGCGCACCGATGCGCAGGGCCGCCCGGTGCTGCTGATGGAGCAGGACCGCGGCCGCTGGGATCCGCAGATGATCGCGCGCGGGCTGGCGGCACTCGCGCGATCCGAGGCGCTGGGCGGCGCGCGCGGGCCCTATGCGCTGCAGGCAGCGCTCGCGGCCTGCCATGCCCGCGCGCGCCGCGCCGACGAGACCGACTGGGTGCAGATCGTCGCGCTGTACGACGCGCTCGAGCAGGTGGCGCCGTCGCCGGTGGTGGCGCTGAACCGCGCGGTGGCGGTCGGCATGGCGTTCGGGCCGGCGGCCGGGCTGGAACTGGTCGACGAACTCGAGGCCGAACCGGCGCTCGCGAACTACCACTGGCTGCCGAGCGTGCGCGCCGACCTGCTCGCGCGGCTGGGCCGGCACGCCGAGGCGCGCGAGGCCTTCGAGCGCGCCGCCGAGATGACGCGCAACGAGCGCGAACGCGAACTGCTGCTGCAGCGGGCCCGGGAGCAGCCGGACTGAGCGGCAGAGGGGCTGGCGGATGCCGCTTTTTTGGCATGCCGGCGGCCCAAAATTTCATTTGTGCGACACCGGAGCGCTCGCTACGCTGTCGCCCCATGACCTGGACCACCTCCCTGCCGCTGATCGCGATCCTGCGCGGCATCCGCCCCGAAGAAGCCCTGCCCCATGCGCAGGCCCTGATCGATGCCGGCTTCGATGCGATCGAAGTCCCGCTGAACTCGCCGCAATGGCAGAAGAGCATCGCCGACATCGTGCAGCGCTTCGGCAGCCGGGCGCTGATCGGCGGCGGCACGGTGCTGAAGCCGGCCGACGTGGATGCGCTGGTCGAGGTCGGCGCGAAGCTCGTCGTGACGCCGAACACCCGGCCCTCGCTGATCGCCTACGCGGTGCAGCGCGGCCTGCAGGTGGCGGCCGGCTTCGCGACCGCCAGCGAAGCCTTCGACGCGCTCGATGCCGGCGCGCAGGCGCTGAAGCTGTTCCCGGCCACCACCTACGGCACCGGCCATGTGAAGGCGCTGAAGGCGGTGCTGCCGGCCGGCGTGCCGCTGTTCGCGGTGGGCGGCGTCACACCGGCCAACCTGGGCGAGTACCTGCGCGCCGGCTGCATCGGCGCCGGCCTCGGCAGCGACCTCTACAAGCCGGGGCAGGACGTGTCGCGCACCAGCGAGATGGCGCGCGCGTTCGTCGCCGCGC